>JBMFPP010000087.1:0-8360 GCA_049969055.1 Armatimonadota bacterium
GCCGGCAACCACGAGTCCCCCAGATCGGCCGATGCCGGATGCATTCTCAGCTTGTACTCCAATATACAAGGCATAATGGTTGAAGACCTCAAGTATTCCCCTCTTCGCGTCGACGCGCTCGACCTGCAGGTGTTTTGTGTTCCGCACAGAGGCCTTCACCGCTTCGACGAAACCCCTCCCTCCCCGGATCCACACGTGAAGTACAACATCCTCATGTTGCACGGAACGCTTCAGGGCATCGAAAGTGGTTTCTACGATACCTACATCGTGCCCCGGGAGGCTGTCCGAAGGGAGGATTGGGATTACATTGCTTTGGGTCACTACCACAAATTCACAAAGATTTCGGACAACGCTTGCTACAGCGGCAGTTTGGAGTATACCAGCCCAAACTTTTGGGAGGAGCTTGACGAACCAAAGGGTTTCGTAGAGTACGATCTTGAGAAACGGATTATGAACTTTCACAAGGTGGAGCCTCTCAGGGAGTTCGTTTTGTTAAGCTCGATAGACGCCGAGGGTCTGAGCGCCTCCGAAGTTGATGGGAGAATTGCGGCCGCTTTGGGCAGAGTGAAAGGTGGCATTGCTGGCAAGGTCGTTAGGCTGGTTGTGGAAAACATCCCCAGAGATGTACAAAGGGACTTGGACCACAAGGCCCTGAGGGCCGCCCGCGCCGAAGCTTTGCACTTCGACATGGTTTTCATGCCGCCGAAGCGAAAGCGTTTAGAATCTCCTTTCGAAGGAGGAGTAGATAGCTCACGCCGCACTTTGGAGCAGGACTGGAGCGAATATGTGGATGCATACTCTCCACCTAAAGGTGTGGAGCGAGAAGAGTTGAAACAGCTTGGTTTGCAGTATTTGGCTCGCATAGCGGAGGCTTCGGATGCGGCTGATCTCTCTTGACATGCGCAATTTTCGTCAGCATCGGGATACGCACATTCTGTTTCGGAATGGGCTGACCGCTATTATAGGGCCCAACGGCTCCGGAAAAACCACTATTTTGGAGGCGATCGCCTGGGCGCTTTACGGCAGTCCGGCCATAAGAGGTAAGTATGAGACCGTGCGCTGTGACTCGGCCCCAGGAGATGAGCCTGTTGAGGTTCTCCTCCGGTTCAGCATCGGCGGTCAGCAGTATTCCGTTAGAAGAACCCTGCGCTACGGAATGCAACAGGCGGACCTTTACCTAGGAAATGGAGAAGCGGCCATCCATTCCGGAGTGAAAACGGTAGATCAGGCTATCCGCCGGCTCCTTAAGATGGATTACAGAGAGTTTTTTTCCAGCTTCTTCACAGGTCAAAAGGATTTGGCTTTCCTGGCCGAACTGGACGGGCCCAAGCGCGCCGAATCCATAGCGCGTATGCTTGGCTTGGAGCGTCTTACAAAAGCTAGAGAGCTGGCAATCGAAGATCGAAGAAGGCTGGATGCAGGCATTACTGCCCTACAGCAGGGCCTTGGCGACCCAGAAAGAATTGCACAACAGCGCAGGCAGGCCGATTTGGACGTGAAGCGGTGCGAAAGCCGCCTGTCTGAAACCGAAGCCGCATACCTTTTGGCCAAAACCCGTTTGGAAGAGCTGAAACCGCTCAAGGAGATTGCGAACGCTAAAGCCGATCAGTATAAGACCCTCTGCGCCCATCTGGACAGTTTGGAATCTCAGATATCTCACGCCCGTGCACGTGTGGAAAACCTAAAGAAGCGGCTTGACGAGTTCAAGGCAAGCGAAAAGCGGTTAAAGGAGCTAGCTCCTCTCGTTGAAGAGTTTGAAAGTTTGAAAGAAGAACACGATAGGCTTCTCGAACTGCAAAAGTACGAAAGGCGCAGAAGCGAAATTTTGGCCCAGGTCGAAACGCTCCGGAAGGATGTTGCCCGCCTTGAAGCTTTAGAAGCGTCGCTGTCGCAAGCTCCTAAGGAGTGCGAAGAAGAGGAGGAGCGCATCAAGTCTCTTCAAAATGAAGCGCGAACCCTTGAAAGTCTTATACAACAGCACCGCGATAGGTGGACTGCTTCGCTCCAAAGGGTTGGAGCTGAAATCGAGCATCTTCGGGAGAGGAAGGAGGAGCTGAGCAGAAAGCGCGCCCAAGTAGAGGCCGCCGGTCCGGAAGGGCGGTGTCCGACCTGCGAGCGCCCGCTCAGCGGGCAGTTTCAGGCGGTTTTGGCCGGTTTCGATTCCGAAATCGAGGATCTGAACAGGCGAATTGAGGAGCTTAGTAAGGAGGAAGCGCGGCTCCGCATCGAACCCCCAGTGCTTGCCAAACTGCGGGCAAGACGCGAAGAGGTTGAATTCGAGCTGAAGGAGGCGAACAAATCCCTTCAGAAAGCGGCTGCCGATAGGAAACAGTTGGAGTCTGCGCGACAGGAGAAGCATTCCAAGCAGGATGTTATATCACGCCTGGAGCAGGAGCTTTCCAAACTGCCCACCGGATTTAGCCAGGAACGGTTTAACTGGTTGAATGCGCGAGGAAAAGAGCTAAGGCCAGCTTACGATGAGGCGAATAAACTGCAGGCGGAGCTTGCTCAGAAGCCCAGGTTGGAGGAGGAGCTTTCATCAGAGGAGGGAAATCTGGCGCGCTTGCAAAATCAAGAGACCGAGCTGAAAGAGCGTCTTTCCTCGCTGGCCTTTGATGAGGCCGAATACAAACGGATTACCACCGAGCATGAACGTGCGGAAGAGGCTTTTCACGAAGCAGAGAAGCAACGTGCGGTTGCAGTTGCAGACCTGCAGTCGGCTCGGAAAGCGCTACAGCAGGCGATTGATAACGAGGAGGACTACAAACGGCGTGCGGCCGAACTGCAAAAACTTCAGAAGGAGCGGTTGTACCTGAGAACCTTGGCGGACTGCTTCGGCGAACTAAGAGCCCTGCTCAATCAGCGCATTCGCCCGGAGTTGGAGACCATTGCTTCTGCACTGCTTGCCGACATGACAGACGGGCGCTACTCGGAGTTGGAGATTGACGAGTCGTCCTACCTCCCCCGGCTTAAAGACGACGGCCAGTACAAGCCCGTGGTCTCCGGTGGAGAAGAAGACATAGTGAACCTATGCATCCGCTTAGCCATCTCGCAGATGATCGCCGATAGAGCAGGCCAGCCTCTCTCGCTCTTGATACTTGACGAAGTGTTTGGCTCTCTTGATGCGATGCGCCGTGAGGGGGTTCTGGAAAAGCTCCAAGCGCTTAAAAGCCGGTTCGACCAGATCATCCTCATCTCGCATATCGAGGCTATACACGATGCGGTTGATAACTGCTTGTGGGTAAGCTTCGACGAGCGCAGCAAAATATCCGTGGTGTCCGAAATCCAGGCGGATGAGGCGGTTTTGTAATCCCGCGGAGGCCCTTCTGAAAGCATGCGGGCTACCCAGCGAAGTTCTGCGTCACCATTAAGCCGTAGATTCCGGCGTCCTGCACGCCTATGCCGACGCGTGTAAAGTCTCTGCTTAGTATGTTGGCTCTGTGGCCCGGGCTGTTCATTAGGCCTCTGTGGACCATGTTCACGGTGGGTGCAAGCGCAAGGTTCTCTCCCGCCGTGTTAAAGCGCGCTCCGGCCCTGCGCATCCTATCAAAAGGGCTCAATCCATCCAAGCTGGTGTGGGAAAAGTACCCGTGAATCAGCATATCGGCGGAATGCGCTCTCGCCGCCGCCCTTAAGTTTTCGTCCAGGGAAAGAGGAGCCAGCCCCCTTTGAGTGCGCTCTCGGTTTATCAGAGCCAACAACTCTGCCTCAGCCTCCGGAGAGGGCGAGAATTGGGCCGTGGCAAATCGAAGGTCCACACGCTCGTTGGTATCTGGCCTCACGGTGAAAAACGTAAAGCTGTCCTGCACCGCATTTCCTATCAACCGGGCCAAGCCCCTTTCAGCTCTCGCCGCTTGCTCAACCAGCACCGCACCGGAGGCTGAGCGAAGGATCCACTCCCGCGGTGTGGGCGCAACTGGCGCCACAACTGACAAAAGCAGAAGTAGGGAAACTAGCACAAGCCCTTGGGCGCACGAGACCACAGCTCCTGCAAAGCGGTTTGCTGTTGCAAAGTGGACCTCTTCTGGAATTCGGTTGGCCAGACTCCTCAGCACCACTATGCCAACCGTTTGAGCTACCACCCAGATGCCCAGCAGGCACAAAGGCCTACCTACCAGCTCGGAAATCCCGAATGCGGCTGACAGTACACCGGCCAGCATGCGGTGCAGGGCAACCGCTATCCCAAGCGCCGCCAAGAAGAAGCAAAGCTCCAAAAAGATGAGCAGAAAGCCGCGCCTATACCCGTGGAAAGCGTAGTACGCCAGCGCCAAAAGCACTATTAAATCTACTAAAAGGGATCCAAGCATTTTTCGAAAACGCCAAAATGCAGTCTAACGCAACCCGGGGATACCTTGCACTCCAGACTGCCGGAACGCCTGTGTTGCACTCCCACCCCATTATACATTCTGGCGCTTTAAGCTGGAAGGGATGATGCTCGGAAAAGGGCAACTAATAAGCGAAAGAAGCTAGCTGTGGGTTGGCAGGCTTCCTGGGCAGTGAAAAACTCAGTTGGAGGTTTGAGTTGCAAAGTGTTAATCTCGGTGTCATAGGAACTGGAGGCATATCCGGCGTCCATTTTAAAGCTTACAGCCAACTGCCGGATGTCAAAATCGTTGCAGTTGCGGACATTGTGGCCGAGCGGGCCCGGTCAGCCGCCGAACGCTGGGGCGTGGAAAGATGGTTTACCGATTACAACAACCTTCTTGCGCTCCCGGATCTGCATGCGGTCGTTGTATGCACCTACAACCAAGCGCACCGAGATCCAGTAGTGGCTGCGTTGGAAAGCGGCAAGCATGTTTTTGTTGAAAAGCCGCTGGCCGCAACCCTTCAGGATGCAGTGGATATGGTTCGCGCCGCAAAGAAGAACGGTCTTATCTTGCAAACCGGGTTCTGGCCTCGGTTCAGCTACGAACTTCGGACCGCCCGCGAAATCGTTAGGTCCGGGGCCTTGGGCGATATTTACTACGCACAAACAATCGGGGGCGGGCGGCGCCGCATTCCAGGGGGCTCTTTCCTGAAGAAAGACACCGCCGGAAGCGGCACCATTGCCGATATCGGATGCTACGATCTTGACCGGTTTTTGTTTGTGACGGACCACCCTACCCCAACGCATGTTTCCGCGATCGCTTCCGACAAATTGGCAAAGTCCATTCCCAATGTCCCCGGCGACTGGGGACACAATCCGGAGGAGGTGGAGGTTGAAGATTTCGGAGCCGCTTTTGTTCGGTTTAAACCGGGCTTTGTTTTGCATTTCGTGAGCTATTGGGCCGCGCACGCTGAATCGCTTGGCCCCAGCCTCATCCTCGGCACCAGGGGAGGGCTCCTGTTCTCCCCGCTTACGCTTTACCGTGACGAGTTCGGCGTGATGACCGACGTTGCCTTCCAGCACCTCCCAAGAGTTGATTGCTTCTTGGAACAGGCCCGCGCATTCGTTAATGCCGTTAAGACAGGCGGTCCGTCCCCTGTGGACCCAGAAGGAGTGTTGTTGGTGAATGTGATTATCGACGGCATATATCGCAGTGCTAAAGAGGGACGGGAGGTGGAAGTCACCGTTCCCGAGGTTTGAGGTCCGCCTGTTGCGTCAAACTCGGGAGGATCTGCCTGATATTTACCCAAGGGAGCATTCTGCACACCCCGAAAAGAGTATTGAAGAACATTCGGAGGGAGACGAATGCCTGAAACCAACCCTTTTCTTACGATGGTGCCGCGAAAGATGACCGATGAGGAGCTAGCCCGCGCTATACGCCTAGATATACAGGCCGAGCTTGATGCAATCAACCTGTACCAGGCTCATATTGATGCCACGGACAACGAAGACGCTAAGAAGGTCCTGGCGCACATCCGCGACGACGAGAAAGAGCATGTTGCCGAGTTCCTTGCTCTTCTGAGAATCCTTGATCCGGCGCAAGCAGAGGATCTCGATTTGGGCCAGGAAAAACTGCAGGGAATACTTGCTGGAACGCACAAACACGACGGCGCTGAAGGCGAGCCTCAGGCGGAGGATGCCGAAGCCAATTCACAGCTTACTGTCGGCAGTTTAATCAAAGAGAAGTAGCAGGCAAAGTGCGGCGCCAGGCCGAATTCGCCTGGCGCCGCCCGCTTTCACTCTAGGGTGCAGATGGCTCCGGGGCGCTTTATCCGAAGCACCAAGCTCTCGAGAACGCGGAATCGGTGGTCCATTCCCTCTGGGCCGAGGTAAGCCGTTATCAGATCTTGACAGAGGGCGATGTCCAGGTTTTGAGAGCCTAGGGAAACCACTACTGCTTTGTTGTCTCCCAAAACTGGGGTTTGAAACACCCCGCCTTCCATCAGTTTTCGGATGTGTTCTATCTCCATGGTTCCGCCGCTGAAGGGTCTGTGCAAAACAGCGTAAAGTCTGGGGCTTGTAACCAAAGCGTACGGAGGGAAAAATCCGCCGGCGGTCAGCTTCTGAACGGCCGCAACAACGCTGTCAAAGCCAGCTCCAACTTGATGCCAATCTCCGAGAGGGGATGTGTTCCGATCCGGCACCGTTAGAATTCCGTGTAGGCCCAGTTCCGGCGCCCCGTTGAAAATCAGCTCATCCTCTTTGTGACAGCAAAATGCGCTTGCCGCCGCGGCGGGAGTCACGTCGAAAGGAACGCTGAGCCGTTTGGTGGTTTCCAAGTCCCTCCAGTGGATAACAAAGTCCTTGAAAATCAGAGGAGCACTCAGCACAGTGCGGGCAATCGCTCTCACAGGCGATGCATCTTGGTGTCCCAGTATGCCGGATTCCGCAAAAGCTCCAGAAGAGTAGGTTTCAAGAGGCACGGTTTGCATGCCGGCCCCAAGGGGGCCGTATACCTCGAGGAACCGTCGGCCCACCAAATGCCGGCGCGCCACATCCACAACAGTTTTGTCAATAAGCTCCCACTGATC
The DNA here is from genome assembly GCA_049969055.1 of Armatimonadota bacterium. GTDB lineage: Bacteria > Armatimonadota > DTGP01 > DTGP01 > JBMFPP01 > JBMFPP01. The sequence goes on from JBMFPP010000087.1 coordinate 6,898, forward strand.
CTTGTTCAGAGGGGCCTGCTCACGCATAAGAAACTCCACTTCAAACCTCCCTTACAACTCTCGGCACAAAAATACACCAAAAAGCCTTTATTTACGCGGTGAGATGCCCTATGGGGGTGGCACTACAGGCCGGAGGGTAAACCGCGCTTGGATGCTGTCCAGTACCCTGTCACAAGCGGTTTTTTCGGCGCATTGCTTCGGGATCGGGCACGAGCACTTTCTGACCACACCGGCAAACGAAGAACCCGTCTTCTAGCATACTCTTAGTGATGCGCCTCCGCCGCCCGCACACAAGGCACGTGATTCGCCCAGGTTTCTGCGGCTTCCCTGCCTTCCTTGTGCGGCGCAACCAAAGGAGCAGAAAAAGTGCCGCCAGCCCTATCAGCACTACAGCCGCAATCAAAATTAACAGCGGCGATTCAGCTAAACCCAACAGCTTGCGCCACATGGGATTAACCCCTTGGTCTCCCAACGGTCGGCAACCGCGGTCGGCTTCCTAAGGTTGTTCACTCGATCCATGCGATCGAGCAAGGCACGTTCCCCATCCTTTCAGGCGGTCCTTCACAAGTAAAGGTTTTGTCAACCCGCACTGCAAACGTTTTGACGTTTGATCACTCATGTCGGTTTACAAGACATTTTGGTTCGGGTCTAACCTGGCAAGGCCTAACCTTCCACTATGTTTCTTCCCATTAATCAGCCTGCAGAAACCAAAGGGAAAGAGCGCTCAAACCAAGCATACTGCACCGTCTTGTAAACCCATGTAAGACACTGAAGCACCACCAACCTGATTGGTTTCGGCTAGTATTTCGGCGCCTTGGGGAATTCTCCTCCAAGGAGTTTGGGGAGTGGTTCATCTTTTCGCAGCCGCTTTGAGAAGAAGTGGGGATTCAAATCGGTGAAGTGCAACACAGAGGACGGATCACTAGCATATGTTGTCCCGGCGATCCAAATCGAGGGGAGTCAAAACGCGGCTGTGGCTGCTGGGGAGGCCTTATACCACCGGCACTATTTGCCGTTTTGTTTACGGAGCAGATTCACCACAGCCTGGTGTCCCATTTTGGATGCAATTTGCAAGGGTGTCATTCCGTTTGAATCTTTCGCGTTGACATCAGCCCCTTTTTCGACGAGCACCTTCACCACATTCACATACCCGTATCTGGCGGCCAAATGAAGGGGTGTATTGCCAGCTATGTCCTTAGCGTTTATCGGCGCGCCGTGCCGTATTAGCAGTTTTACCGCTTCCACGCATCCGTTTGCGGCTTGGAGGTGGAGAGGTGTCCAGCCGCTTGCATCTTTGGAATGAACCCAGTTGGGATTTGCACGTATGAGCTTTTTTATCCTCTGGATGTCGCCGAGCTCAGGGGGAGCACCTGTGTCTGCCGAGGCTTGTGGAACCAGCACAGCTGATGCCAGGAAAAGAACAAAAATCAGCACCGTGGGCCTTGCCATCGAGCACTACCTCC
>JBMFPP010000088.1:0-8334 GCA_049969055.1 Armatimonadota bacterium
GCTCCTTATAGAATCGGGAAATACTCTTCCAGCTCGTAGCTGGTTACCTGAGAGCGAAACTTTTCCCATTCCAACCGCTTGTTCTCCAAAAGCTTGTTGAACAAGTGCTCCCCCAACACTTTGCGCAGTAGCTCACTTTTCTCGGCCAGCTTAACGGCTTCGTAAAGATCTGTGGGCAGCATTCCGATGCCCAAACTCTCTCGCTCTTCCGGAGTCATCTCCAAAACGTTCTTCTCGGCAGGCGGCGGCAGAGGATAGCCCTTTTCTATGCCCTCCAAGCCGGCCGCAAGCATGCACGCAAAAGCCAAATACGGATTGCAAGCGGGATCCGGAGACCGAAACTCTATGCGCATTGCGTCCTCTCGCCCCGGCTTGTAAGCAGGCACCCGAATAAGATCCGATCTGTTCCTCAGCGCCCACGACAGATAAACCGGCGCCTCGTAGCCAGGCACCAACCGCTTGTATGAATTCACCCACTGGTTCGTCACCAGGGTGATTTCCGGTGCGTGCTTCAGCAGGCCGGCTATATAGCCCTTGGCCACATCGGATAGATGCCATGGATCATTTGGATCAAAAAAGGCGTTTTTGTCACCCTGGAACAGCGACTGGTGCACGTGCATTCCGCTTCCGTTGCGGCCGTACATAGGCTTCGGCATAAACGATGCGTAAACACCGTACTTGTGGGCTATCTCTTTTACCACCAGTCGATATGTCATGGTATTGTCGGCCATGGTGAGGGCATCGGTGTACCGAAGGTCGATTTCGTGCTGGCTTGGCGCCACCTCGTGGTGGCTCGACTCCACATCTATTCCCATCTGCTCTAACGCCAGTATGGTATCCCGCCTGATATCTGTGGCCGCATCAAGGGGAGTGAGGTCGAAATAGCCGCCTTCATCCAGGGTTTCCGGCACTCCGCGGGAGTTTTTGAAGTAAAAGAACTCCAGTTCCGGCCCCACGTAGAACGTATAGCCCATAGACCTGGCGCGTGCCAGCGTCCTCTTCAGCACGCCGCGGGGATCTCCCTCGTAGGGCGCTCCATCGGGCATATAGATATCGCAGAACATCCTTGCCACCGCCCTCTCGCGAGGCCGCCACGGCAAAACCGCAAACGTGTTTGGGTCGGGAACCGCCCTCATGTCAGCCTCATCCTGGCGGGCAAACCCCTGGATAGAGGACCCATCGAAGCTAACGCCCTCTTCCAAAGCGTCTTCCAGCTGGGTTACGGGCACCGCAAAGCTTTTAAGAAACCCCAATATGTCTGTAAACCACAGGCGCACGAACTTCACATCATGGTCGTGGGCCATCTTCAGCACAAATTCTTTATCTCTATCCCTGGATTCCATAAAGCCCCCTTTCACACAGTGTTTTTTCGCTTTGGTTTTTCTTCTTCTACGTTCCTTAACTTTACTCCTTGAAAGAAACCCTCAAAATACAAAGCGTTTGCGATTCATCCAATCCCAAAGTTAATTCAACAATTGCTTCACAATTTTATGCCTTTGCCCCCAAAACCCTCTCGTCCAATCTAGTGAAAACAAACGAAGGCGAGGATACTGAGATGTTTCGGGATAACCTACTGCCGATGATAGCCATAGTATTTCTAGTCAGCGCCGCCGCAACCGCCCACTACTTTGTGGTAGCGCTTATGAAGCTGACATCTGGGTACACGGCTGTTCCATAGCCGCCAGGATACAACCCTACAGCCATGCAGCCAACTCACTCCCCTACGGGGCCGCTGCAGCCAGAGCGGCGGCCCCACTGCGCTTTTTAGAGGATGTTCCGATTCAACCCTAGAAACAGCAGTTTGAGGGGAATCCGCCAGCACCAAACCCAACATCCCTACTCGCCCGCAGACAACACTGTTCCGGCCGTTCGAGTGGATTAAGAACCGCAAATATTTCCGCAGGCAGAAACTTGCTCTGGAGGTGAAGCTTTATGGGACTGCGGATAGCAGTCATCGTGCTTATTGTTGCTGTTGCGGCGGGCGCCGCTTACTACTTTGTGGAAGGGCGTTACGACAGCATCCAAGACATTCTCCAAAGCCCGGAGAAATACACTTCAAGGCCGGTTTTGGTAAAAGGAAAAGTGGATGAGGTGATCTCCCATCCACTGTTGGCTACTTTCGGGCTTTCAAGTGCTTTCGCACTAACCGATGGAGAGCACAAGATATGGGTGGGTTCAAAATCAAGCGCCCCCAAACAAGGCGAGGGAAAAGTTGTGAAAGGTTCAGTTAAAGCATCCATCTCGTTCATGGGCAGAAGCTTTGGCCCGGTTATTATGGAGGAGGAAGCCAAATAATCCGGCCTGCCGAGGCCGTACCAGGCCGGCATCGATTCGCCTTCATCCCTGCCTTCTCCGCCCAGAACACGTCCTTACCGCTGTCTTTTCCACCGCGTGCATATTGATAGACCGAGGGTGAGGACATTCCGGAGGAAGAGCCTCCGATGTACTCCTTGACTCCTCAAGGTAAATTGCTGTAACTTTTCTAGGGGGTGGTTGCCCAGCAAAACTGGAAAACCGCGGTTTCGATCCGCACAACTAACTTGCCGCTTGCGGCGCCCGATCTTTGAGGAGGGAAGGAAATCGATGAAACGGTTCTTTATCTTCTTGGCGCTTGTGGTACTGTTCGCGGCCGCTGCAGCCACTGCGTCGGCACAGCAATCCATTGAGCTAAGCAGTGCCAACGGTTACACGTGGAAAGCCAAGGACGTCGGACAGGACACAAGCCTTGACCCCGCCAAGCCGGACTACAACGACGCGGATTGGACCGTCGTTGAAGTCCCTGCTGATCTTTCGCCGGATGTTGTTGGCGAGAATACCAACTTTTGGTACCGCCTAACCGGCCTCAAAATCCCCGCCAACTGGCCCAGAGACCGCTACCTGATCCTTCGAGACTTCAACGTGGATGACAACGACTCCACGTACTTCAACGGCCAATTGATAGGTTCCACGCAGGGCTGGAACGTCCCGCGCAAGTACATCATTATGCCGGAGCAGGTGAACTGGACCGGAACCAACACAATAGCCATCTTCGGCAGCCAAGGCGTCGGTGGCTCTGGAATAAGCCAAACTGCTCCAGTTTTGGAGCCCGGCCCCACGGATTCGGCCGTAATAACCATTACCGCCACCGATGCCAAAGGTCGCGGCATAGCGGGCATACCGATCACCATCAAAATCGGAACCGAAACAATAGAAACTCTGAGTGAAACCACCACACTCGTAATTACGGACATTCCCATCGGCTCCGGAACCATAGAGGCCGTATCCCAGCCTTGGGTCGGAACAGTCAAACCCGAAGGCCCTCAGCCGATCACAACCAAAGGCGGTCAAGCTATTGCCGTCACATTCACCGTGGAGCCTTACGTTTACAAAGTTGTGAAGGCCGACAAACCCATGAAGATGGACGGCAACCTCACCGAGGAAGAGTGGGGCGGCGCCATGGCGATGGTGGTTGACCAGCCTAGACAGCTTGCGGCCGTCGGCGGCGGCGTCACTCCGGACGACTGCAGTGCTGTAGTCCGTTGGAAGTGGGACGAGAACTACATCTACGTCGCCGCGGAAATCACGGACGATGTTCCGCGCGTTAACACGCACACCACTCCGGACGACGGAAACCTTTGGCAGGGCGACGGCATAGAAACCTACCTACAGCTCGACCCGTTCGATCCGAAGCGGGCAGATTACCTGCGCGACCGCAACTACCAGTGGACCATCGGCGTTGGCGATCCGCCGCAGTGGAAGATATTCCGCGACGTAGTGGGCGATGTAACCATCGCCAGCGGCGGCATCCCCGATTGGCAACCGGATCACATGGCCGTTGTGCTGATGCCGAAGGGTAGGAAGCCCGGCTATATCGTCGAGGCTCGCTTCCCGTGGACCGGACTGCCTGATGTCAACAAGAACCTCATCCCGCCCAAGGAGGGCACCGAGGGCGCCATCGGCCTTGCGGTGAACGATACCGATGAAGAAGGCAGCGGCACCCGTGAGAACCAGATAATGTGGAACGGCTACGGGGATTTGTGGACTAACCCGGCCCACTTCACTCCGTGCATTTGGGCGGGCCCACCGGTAGCCGTTGTCCCTGGCGATGTTAACGGCGATGGAAAGCTGACCATAGCCGACGTTACAGTAGCCCTCGGGTTCGCAGTTGGTAAAGGAACGCCGACTTCTGCTCAACTTGCGGCCGCCGATATCAACAAGAACGGGAAGATTGATATTCCCGACATTGTGAGAATCCTTCGGGCGGCGGTAGGCATCGAAAAACTGTAGTAGAACCCTGCTGAACTGCAACCACCCCTTTCGCCCGGGTCTCTCCCGAGGCCCGGGCTTTTTACTGCTTAGCGCGGTACCTCAAAAACAGCTCACCGCCTGCTTCCAAAACGGACACCAACTCCAACTCGGGAAGTTCCCTGTGCCCAAAACCTTCACCCTCAACCAATGTAGGAGTGTCCTTTCCACCCTTCACGATCGGGACAAGCGTAATGAAGAATTCATCTACCAGGCGCTCTCGCAGGAGATTGGCAACGAGGTTGGGGCCGCCCTCCACCAAAAGCCGCGCAACGCCGAACTCTCTGCCGAGAACCCGAACGGCCTCCTGCAGATCCACGCATTCATCTCCAACCACCAAAACCTCGGCCTCCGCTTCCAAAACGCTTAAGAGGCTTCTATCGGCTTGGCTGCAGGTTAGCACCGCAGCACGACCGGAACCGGTGCGGAACACCCGAGCATTCTCATCAATGCGCCCGGAAGCGGTAACCACAACCGGCAGAGGATCAACATCCATCCCAAGAGCCGTACGGTACTCCCTAAGATCTTCGAAGCACACCCCCAAAACAGGATTATCCACCCGCAGTGTTCCTGCGCCGATCATTACGGCGTCTGCAGCCGCCCGCAGTTCGGCCATAGAACGCCTGTCGGCAGGGCTTCCGCTCAGCAGATACCCAGGTCTGCCAAGGTGCACTTTCCCATCCAGCGTCATCGCCATGTTGACGTAAATGTAGGGGCGGTCAACGCCGCGCGGTATGCTTGCCGGATTGTAAACTCTAAAAACGGAGTCCTCCACATCCGGCCCTGCACAGCCGAAAAGCACATTAATGCTTGTTGAACCCATTGCCTCTCGGTTGTCCACTGCAGGGCTATTATAGCACACAGCCCCCGGCAGATCCGAAGCTGTTGAGAAGCTAAAGCTCAACAACCCATTGCCTGTCGAAACCCATTCCAAAGCCGTGAAAACGTCTTCGGTGGGCAAAACAGGAGCACCCTTCTGCTGTGTGGAAAGTGAACCCGAACGCAAAATTTGCAGAAGCACAAAAACGGGGGTTTGAGAAATTGCTTAAAGGCAAAACTGCGCTGGTAACCGGCGGCAGCGGCGGAATCGGGAGGGCCGTAGTGCAGAGGCTGGCCGCAGAAGGAGCGAATGTGGTGGTGCACTATGCACAAAACGCAGAAAGCGCCGCCGAGGCTGTTGAGGAAGCCCAAAAGTTGGGGGTTCAAGCGATCGCCCTGCAGGCCAACGTTTCGCTGGCAGAGCAGGCGGAGCGGTTGATATCTGAGACTGTAGAAGCACTGGGGGGATTGGATATACTCGTCAACAACGCCGGAATCACCAGAGACGGCCTTCTGGTCCGTATGAAAGACGAAGACTGGGATGCAGTTATCAACACCAACTTAAAAGGTGCCTTCAACTGCTCCCGTGCGGCGGCAAAACACATGCTCAGAAAGCGGTGGGGGCGCATTATTAACATCAGCTCGGTGGTGGGGCTCATCGGAAATCCCGGGCAGGCTAACTACTGCGCATCTAAAGCCGGGCTGATCGGCTTCACAAAAGCACTGGCAAAGGAGCTTGGCCCGCGCGGCATCACCGTCAACGCTGTGGCCCCTGGGTTCATCACCACCGAAATGACCGCATCCCTCCCCGAGGAGGTCCGACAGCGCATGCTCGCCAACATCCCGCTGGGTTTCTTCGGCGAGCCGCGCGATGTGGCCGCCGCCGTGGCATTTCTGGCCGGCGACGACGCCCGCTACATCAACGGCCACGTGCTCCAAGTTGACGGCGGGCTGGGTATGTAGCCGCGCACCCGAAGGCTCTCCGCTGTGCTCGATGCATCAGGACGGATCTGCTCTGCCTAATTTAAACCGCACAAACTGCTTTTGTGTAAAGGGCTTGCACCTTGATTTTTTATTTCGCAAAGGTTACTATTTATATCGAATACATCAAGATAGCGGCCCCCAACCACCCCCTTTTTGGGCACAGGTCAGGTTAAAAATGCTGTATCAACAGATCGACCTTGAAATTGCGGAGCGGGAAGCATGGGCGCTGAGGCGCCAGCTTGGCATTCCCAACAACAGGCGGCTTTGGGTTTTGGCATGCATGGACGAAAGGCTTCCGGTCAATGAAGCCCTGGGAATTCGAGACGGAGACGCGCATGTGTTCCGAAACGCCGGCGGACTTGTCACAGATGATGCCATCCGTTCAGCCATGCTTTCCACTCTCTTCGGCACCAAAGAGATCATCGTCCTCAACCACACGGAGTGCGGCATGATGACGGCCACCGGAGAGTACATAACCGAGCTTTTGAGACAAAAAGGCATCAACCCGGATGAGGTTGAGATAGATCCTGCCCTCCCAGAGCTGAAACTACCGGCCGGCGCATTCCCGAAGTGGATAAAAACCTTCACAAACGTGGATGATATATGCCTAAAGCAGGTTGAACTTCTGCGCAACAGTCCGCTTATCCCCAAAGATGTGGTCATCCACGGCTACGTGTGGGAGGTCGAGAACATGAAACTGCGCCGCCCGCATGTGCGCCTCTCCGAAAAGGTAAACACCTTCAAAGAGATGGGCGGCAAGGGCTAGACGCGTTAAAAGCACACCGTTTCACCGTGGGCCGGGCGGACTTCCCAACCGGCCCCTTTTCTTTGCCGCAGGAGAACCCCCTTCCCGTGGTGAAAGCCTTAATTGGCAGAACTATCTCGGAGGCCCGGATGATTCGTGTGCTGGTGACCGATCTCGGCAACGTTATACTGCGATACGATGGAGCCGCTGGCTTGACGAGAATTCAAGCCAAATCTGGGGTTCCCAACGCCGCCGAAATCTTCTCCAAACTGGTTGCAGAATTGGGATACGGGAAAGGCCTAACCGAATCAAAGGCGTTCTTTCGGCGCGTCAAAGAAGAACTCCGCCTCCAAATGAGCTACGAAGAGTTTTGCACAGCTTGGTCGGATGTTTTCGAAGAAGACTGGGATGTTATAAAATTGCTTCTACAAGCTCGGGTGGAAAAGCGCTATATCCTCTCCAATACGAACGATATACACTGGACCTGGATACTACAGCGTCATTCCAAAATGCTTTCTCTTTTCGATGGGGCCGTGGTATCGCACCAATGCGGGGCAGAGAAGCCCGACCCAGCAGCTTACCAGCAGATCGTGGCGCTCAGCCGAAGGCGACCGGACGAGCACCTGTTTATAGATGACCTGCCGGAAAATGTGGAAGGAGCCAAGCGGGTCGGCTTTGACGCCGTCCTCCACACCGACCTGCTGTCCCTACGCGCCGCCCTCCTCGAGAGAAACCTCATCTAACCCACGCCCCAGACGAAATTCACCCCAGCTCCACCACCGCCTTGCAAAGCGGCGGATGTTCGGCATAGCGCGCAAAAAGCGACGGGGCATCCTCAAACGGCACTCTCTCTGTTATCAGCGCGCTCGGATTTACCTCGCGGGACTCCGCCAACTTCAGCACATCCGGAAAAGCTCCCCTACTGTTCCGCGACCCCAGGAAATCCAGCTCCTTGCGCACGAAAACCGAGGCCCTGAAGTGAACCTGCCTGTCGGTAAGACCAACCACCACCACGCGCCCCCCGGCCGCCACAAGCTCCACTGCCGCTTCAATCGTTTCGGGGCGACCAACGGCCTCCAAAACCACCGCCGCGCCTTCTCCGGCGGTGAGAATCATCACCGCGTCGATCAAATCCCTACCAGAGGCATTCACCAGCTCGGCAGCCCCCAACCTGCGCGCCATGGAAAGCCGGTCGGCCCTTACATCGCAGACTATGGTGCGCGCTCCCTCGGCTTTGGCAACCTGCATGGCGGCCAAACCTATCGGGCCTGCGCCGAGTATGCAGATTGCCTCACCAGCCCTAAGCCCAGCGCGCCTAACCGCATGCAAACCGATGCTTAGCGGCTCGCACACGGCCAGTTCATCCGCTGTCAGCGTCTTCGACGGATAAAGCATATCAACCGGCAGGCATATATACTCGCGCAGACCGCCGTCGGTGTGCACTCCTAAAACCTGGAGGTTTCGGCAGCAGTTGTACTTCCCGACCGAACACGGGTAACAGC
>JBMFPP010000089.1:0-8308 GCA_049969055.1 Armatimonadota bacterium
GCTTAATTCTACCGTCCAGCGTTGGGCCGCGGCTGCTTACAGCCGCGATGCCGCTGGGGTTATCGCTGATATGGTCCGAAGCTATTGGGTCTGCGAAGAAGCCCACTATCTGCCAAGTGTTTGCAGAAAATCCGAACAGGCCCAAAGAGCCTGCGCCTGAAAGCTGCCATTCGGGCCTGTTGCTTTCGCTGGCGCCTACGGATATGCAGTTTTTAGCCGTGGAAGGCGACTGGACGGAACCCAAATCCACCTTTCCGTCAGCCTTGTCCATAAGCTCTTGTATTTTGGCGATCAAGTCGAAGAAACCGCCGAGGTCTTCATCGTAATCGCCTAACAGGGCATCAATTAGCGCCTGGATCGGATCGCCCATTTGCGGGTTGTTTGGGTCTACTCCGAAAGCTTCGAGGATTTCTTTGGCGCCGGCACCGTCTTTGCCTTCGTTTCCGGCGCCGAAAACCACAACCATATCCGGGTGTTCCCAAACGAAGCGGTCAACCTGCTGTGCGTGCACGCCGTAAGCCCCGAGAGGAGTTTGGTCGTCTGCCCAGCTGTTGTTGTGAACCCGCGCCCCGAGCTTATAGGCTTGCTCGAAGAACGGCGTTAGATCTGTCTCGTCGCGGAACGCCGCCGATCTGCCAGCCGCATCTACGTCTACCTCTTGTATGATGAGAGAGGCTTCCGGTGCTACACCGGCAAAAGAGCGGGAGTACTTCTTGGTTTCCGGGTCTGCCCCTGAGAGCACACCGCGCCCGGCGAGTATGCCGGCAACGTGCGTGCCGTGACCGTGGCGGTCTGCCCAGTCGTCATCCTCGTTAAATCCGGTACCGAATATCACCTTGCCTGCGAAATCCGCGCTGAGGGTTTTGGGGTTGCCGGTTTCCAACCCCGTGTCCAAGATCGCCGCAATTTGGCCTTCTCCGTAAATGCCCAAATCGCGCCACACGGTGTTAACACCGCATATTGGGCGCGACCTATCGTTGAGAAGGCGGATTGATGCGGCTTCTTCTATCCAAGCAACGCTGGGAATCTCTGCGAGGCGGCGGATGCTTTGCGCATCTCCCTTAACACGCAGGTTTAATCCGCTTGCGGAGGTTACCTGCAGGCCGCTTGACACAGCCGCGCGCAGTACCGGCTCCGCTGGTTCGTTTGGGAAGATCCGCACGACGGCTCTCACGTTCTCACCGTAAAGTGGAAAAGACGGCTGGATTTTATGTTCGGGAAGGAAGGGACCCAAGCGCCGAACAAACGGAAGAGCCAGCACTTTCGCAAAGCTTTCCGCGCTCAATCGGCAGAGGAAAACGTATTCCGGAATGTATTCAATCAGCTTGGCGCCCGCAGACTCAAGCTGCTGCTTCCAGTTTTCCAGCACCGGACCCGCAAGCTGTACCAGGTAGTATCCATCCGGTTCCGCGGCCGCTTGAGCGCGCAGTTTGCTCGCCGCATCCATAGAGAGTCTGCCGTTCTCGGCGCTCCAAATCGGAACAAAGCGGCCGGCCTTCAACAGCACCGGTGGGTCGGCATCTGCTCTGCCTGCCGCGGGAACGGATGCCGCCTGTCCCACGCTCACAGCTAGGCCAACCGCGGCCGTGAGCAGAAGCAGTTTTACGCGGCTTCTAATAAGCCTTCCAAGCATCATGGCCACAGACTCCTTCCATCCAAAATCCCGGACAGCCGCCGCAAGGCCAGCGCGCCAATACAACGCCGCGCTTGCAAGCAGGGGAATTCATATCCTTAGACGATTGTGTACATCTCGTGTTCCGCGAAGCCTTTTCGTCAAGCGGCTGTCTTCTGCGCCGAAAGGATAATGCGGCTCCTGCGTCGTAAGCAGTAGCAAAACAGTGCGTGGGAGGGGAAAATTGAACCTGCTCGATAGAATGCAAAATGCTCTGAAGCGCAGTCGTGCCGACTATACAGAGCTTCGTATAGAGTATACCACAAGCTCTTGGCTGGGTTTCCGCGGGCCGGAGCTTGACAGCATCGGCATCAACAAGTCTGTTGGAGGGATTGCACGCGCACTGGTTAAAGGCGGATGGGGCATTGCGACCTTCAACGACATAAACGAACTGGAGGCTCGGGTGGAAGAAGCTTACGACTGTGCCAGGCTTGTTGGCAAAGAGAAGAGCCAGCTGGCAGAGGTGCCTCCGGCGGTTGACGATGTACCTGCAGTAATAGAGAAAGACTTTCGCGGCATAGCTTTGGATGATAAGCGGCGCCTTATCGAGGAGTACAACAATCTGATTTTGAAGCACCATCCGAAGATTCAGACCACTTCGGTTGGCTATTCGGATTCTTTCCGCGAGGTGTTCTACGCAAACTCCGAGGGTTCTGCAATTCGCCAAGAGATACCCGACTGCACTCTTTTCCTTTCCGCTACCGCTCGCGACGGCGACAACACGCAGCGCGGCTTCGAGGGCGTGGCCACCATACAGGGTTTTGGTCCCATCGAGGGACAGCACGAGCGCGCCATCAAGGCAGCCCAAAGAGCCGTTGATCTTTTATCTGCCCCAAAGGTGAAAGGCGGGAAGTACACCGTTGTTTTGAACCAGCGGCTTGCCGGCGTGTTTGCCCACGAGGCGTTTGGTCACCTCAGCGAGGCTGACAACGTCTACGAAAACCCAAAACTGCGTGAGATAATGGTTCTTGGCAAGCGGTTTGGCTCGGATGTCCTTTCAATTGGAGATGACGGATCTGTTGAAGGTTTGCGCGCCACCCGCAAGTATGATGACGAGGGTGTTCGAACTAGGCGCAACTACCTCATCAAAGACGGGATTCTTGTTGGCAGACTGCACTCCAGAGAAACCGCGGGTAAGCTCGGAGAACAACCTACGGGCAATGCCAGGGCTATCTCTTGGAGCTACGAGCCTATAGTCCGCATGACCAACACCTTCATTGAACCGGGGAAGATGAGCTTCGAAGAGATAATTGCCGATATCGATGAAGGCATCTACGCTTTGGATATGTTCGGCGGGCAAACTGCCGTGGAGCTTTTCACCTTCAGTGCGGCCTACGCCTATATGATACGCAACGGACAGATTGCCGAGATGGTGCGCGATGTAACCCTCTCAGGCAATGTATTCGAAACGCTTCTGAATGTGGAAGCTGTGGGCTCGGACTTCCAATGGAGCCAATCCGGCGGATGCGGGAAGGGCGGCCAAAACGGACTGCCCACCACTTTCGGTAGCGGCTCGCTGAGGATTCGCAACGTGGTTGTTGGAGGTGCTTGACAATGCTGATTGAACAGGTTTTGGAGCTTGCTTTGAAGCGTGTAGATGGGGCACAGGTGACGCACTACAGAACGGAATCCACCCCGGTTTCGTTCGAGAACGACAGGCTGAAGACCATAAAGGTATCCCACACCAGCGGAATCTCTCTGCGAGTTATTCTGAACGGCAAGGAGGGCGCCTCCAGCACGAACGACTTAACCGATATTGAGGGCTTGGTGGACCGCGCGGTGGAGACCGCCCGCTACGGAAGCCCTGCCCACTTTACATTTCCACCTCACGCGGAGGCGCAGGATGTGAAGCTCTACGACCCGAGCGTTTCTGCATTAACGCGCGAGGAAATGGTGCAGATGGGCCAGCAGATCCTCGATGCGGTTAAGTCTTACAACCCGGAGCTTTTAGTTGACGTGGGCGTACGGAAATCCGAGATCGAGCTTGAGTTTCTCAACTCCGCTGGAACGTGCTTCACGGCGCAAGGCACTCATTTTTCGATAGGGACCAGCGTTCAGCGCGTGAGAGAACAGGACGTGATGTATGTATGGTACCATCGGGCTTGGCGGGCCAGAACTATCGAGCCGCAGAGCATCATAGACGCCGTGCTTACAAGGCTTCGATTGGCCGAAAGGGATGCGCGGATCCCTTCAGGTTACATGCCGGTTCTTTTCACACCGAACGCATCTTACGTGTTGCTGACATCGCTTACCATGGGGGTCAGCGGAAAGGATGTTTTAAAGGGTGATTCGCCGCTGGCAGGCAAGCTGGGGCAGAAGCTTTTCGACGAAGCGCTTTCCGTGACGGACAACGGGCTGATAGACTATGCAGATGGAAGCTCGCGTTACGACGGCGAAGGCGTGCCGGTTCGCATTACACCTATAGTCCAGAACGGGGTTTTGGCCAACTTTCTTTATGACCTCGATACGGCCGGCGAGGCTGGCACCCAAACCACGGGCAACGGTCCCGGATGCCGCCCCCACAACACCATCGTCTCAACCGGCGACACTCCTTACGAAGAGCTGATCCGCTCCATAGACACCGGCCTTTTGGTGGACACGGTGATGGGGTTTGGGCAGAGCAACATAATGCAGGGTGATTTCTCGGTAAACGTTTCTCTGGGCTACTGCATAGAGCGCGGCGAAGTAATCGGCCGCGTCAAAAACGTGATGCTAACCGGCAACAGCTACGAAGCCTTAAAAGAAGTTAAGCTCAGCTCCGAGGGCGAATGGGTTGGCGGTAGTATGTTCGCCCCGTACATTTTGGTTCCATCTTTGAGCGTAACCAGCAAGTAGCCGAAGCCCAGCCGAGATCTGCCCTCCGTCGGTTGTTCAGAGGTGCCGGGCTTGGATTAGCGGCTTGCTGTATTTCCAAACAGCAGGCCGCCGGCGTATTTTCATATGCGGGAAACGAAAATCCCGAATACCAAGTTTGGAGCTTGCGACTGCGGCATCTGAGTGTTTGCTGTTGGGCCGGGCTCCGCGCAGGGGTCTGCTAACCCAAAAGTTGTGTGGTGCTCGGCCCGGATGGCTTTCGGCTCATAGGGCGCTCGGTTTCCTGGTTTCCGATCATCTTCCAGATTCCGTTTTCCAAGATCCACACCATTTTGGAGCTTTGGCTTTGTTCCTCCTCCAGACGGCCGTCGCTTGTTCTCCTTCCGGATAGGTACTGGTCAAAGGTTACGAAGGCCACGTCTTGTCCCTCAATGCGTTCGAACTCCACGGAGGTAACTCGGAAGGAGACGTTAATATCGTAGTGTGTGTCGAAGTAGTTCGCGAACGCGGCCTGGAAGCCTTCTCTGTTTACGCCGTTGTGCAGGTAATCGCGCGAAACCATGCTCATAACGGTCAGGAGGTCTTTGCGCTCGATGGCCTGTTCAAGCCGCGCATAGCTGTCGATGATGGCCTTGCGGTACGCCTCCTCGGGGATGAAGAGCGGCGGAAGCCCCAAAGCCAGCCGCAGGATTGCCTGAACATCTACCACGGTTATCCGTCCGTCTTTGTTTAAATCGGCGGCCGCAAGTTGGTCTGTGGTATACAGGGCCAATCCCAACGCCATTTTCAGCGCCAGGAGAGCGTCGCGAATATCAACCACACCGTCGCCTGTTACATCGCCGTCCATGAGTCCGGCTATTGTAAGTGTGCCGTTTTTCAGCGTGACGGATATCTGCCTACCAGATTCGTCGTAGAGAAGCACGTCGCGAAGCTGGAGTTCGTAGGATGTTCTTGGGACAGCGTTGGTTGGTATTTGGAGGGGTATTACGACCATCACTCCCGGGCCGCTGAAGCCGGTGACGCCGGCGATGCCGACCATCACCTGGCCGCCGGAACGCGCGCTTGCCGTTGCAACTACCCCGGAGGGGACCATCGGTCCAAGCTGGATCTTGGCTTCCTGAGTACCGGGCTGTACGAGTACTGGTTGCAGCTGGGGGGCTTTTATGGAGCTTGCCCGGCTGAAATCCAATATGAATTGGGCGCTTGCCACACCGCGGACGTTGGCGTCTATCAAAATCTCTATCCCAACGATCTCTCCCGGCGCTCCTGACGCACTCCGAACGCTTAGGACGCCGTTAACCTGGCTTTCTGCTGGAGTGCCAAGTATGCACGTCAGAACCAGCAGAAGGTACAAGGCGCGTTTTCTCATGTCGGCTTCATTCCCGTTCTGCCCTAGCGACGTTTTTTAATGGGCGCACTTGGTGCTGGGGATCCCGCCTCGCCCAGAAGCGAGCCGATCTTCCTCTTAGCGGGGGCAGTGCTCAGCTCTCCAACCTCTTTCTGGTTGCCGAGCATCCTCCAGTAGCCGCCTTCTAATATCCACACCATAACCGCTTCTTTGTTTTCTTCTGTCTCGCGTCGGATTACAACTCCTTCGGTGCTCAGAAGGTCTCCGGAGATCCAAGAATCGAAAGTGACTATCGCAATGTACTCTCTATCGATCCACTCGAAGTCGATTTTCCTAACGGTGAACAGTGCTTCGATGTTTATGTGCGTATCGAAGTAGTTTTGGAATGTCGCTCGAAAACCCTCTCTGTCCACCCCGTTGTTCAGGTAGTCAACCGATACGAGGCTCATGAGGACCTTTAGGTCCCTTTTTTCTATAGCGTCGGCCAGAATCGCGTAGTTGTCCAGAATAGCACGTCTGTTGCCGTCTCCATTTCCGCCTCCGCATCCGCTCAAAAGCGGAAGCGCAATAAGCACAGACAGTGCGGCACCAAGTAGGACCGGCTTCAACCGGAAGCTTACGAACGGTGCTGGACGCTGTCGTTTTGTGCCGTATTGGTTGGCGCAAACCAAGCCTTTGCTGATTTTTTGTTTCATTTTTGTCGCCCTTTAACGTTCGAATAAAGAGAGACATCGGCCTAAGAGGCCGGGAGAACCGGCCGCCAGAAAACCGCGGGGCAGTTTTCAAGCGCTTACTGCGCTTTTACCTTCGCACCTTCCGGCAAGACTCCTCCAAGGAGGCGGCCGCTTTACGGCGAGGATGCCCTGGAGTAAACGCGTATATAGTCGATCTCCATATACCCCGGAAACACCGTGGATGCGTCCGGTGCTCCCGGCCAATCGCCGCCAACCGCGAGGTTCGCAATCAGGTACATGGGCTCGTCCGGAACGTTTTCGTTCACCCGGAAGCGCTCAACGCCGTCCACGTACCAGATGATTTCGCCGCGCTTCCATTCAATCGCGAACACGTGGAAATCGGCCGAGAAGTCCGGTCCAATCCAACTGCCGCCTTTTTGCTTGTGTCTGCCGGCTTCGTCGCGCCAGTGGAGCGTCATGTAAACTTTGTTCGGCTCGTGGCCGAGTATCTCAAGCACATCGATTTCCGGAGGCCACTTCCGCACATCCGCAGGCAACAGCCAGAAGGCAGGCCAATATCCTTTGCCCCTTGGGAACTTTGCGCGGATTTCGAAGTAGCCGTACTTTTGCGCAAACTTTCCGTGGGAGGAGATCATCCCAGAGGTGTATTCGTGCCCTTCACAGCGCCTTTTTTCGGCTTTAAGCCGCAGGATTCCGTTTTTCAGTTCGTAGCCGTCTGGAGCGTAATACTGAAGCTCGTTGTTCCCGTGGGTTCGGCCGTACCAGTACGAATCGCTCCATTTGCTTTGGTCCAGCTTTCTGCCGTTGAACTCATCTCGGAAAGTTAGACGCCAGCCCCTTTTCTCCATTTCCCGCACAGACAGCACCCCGCTTTGCATTTGAGAGGCTCCTTTAGAACCGGCAGCCGCGGCGACCGTTATAAGCGCCGGGCACAAAGCCGCAAACCGAAGATACCGCTTAAAACGCATGATGGTCCTCCTCTGCTGGTTCTCCCTAAGAACGGTTTCGATGCCAACCGGCGGCATCTTTCAGGGTTTGGAAGGTGCTTTGAGCTTGGATGAGTAACATAAAGATAGGGCTCAAGATGCGCGCTGGTGTTCGATTCTTTTGGCTTCCTATATTGCGGACGGTTAACGCGGCCAACCGATTAACGCTTTTGGTGGTGGACTACGTTGGTGAGGTTGCTATAACTTTTGCTGCTGCTCTTCGGTATGTGTTCACCGGCTCTTTCAGCGCGAAAGACGTTTTCGAGCAGATGGCGATTATAGGCGTTAACTCTTTGCCCATCGTTCTTCTCACCGTGCTGTTTTCCGGAATGGTGCTGGCGGCCTACACCGCCGCCGAGTTGGTTCAGCTCAATCTGGGCGGTGTTGTGGGGGGGATGGTGGCTGTTACCATGGCGCGGGAGGCCGCACCGGTGCTGTCGGCCATAGTGGTGGCGGCCCGTGCGGGTTCTGCTATGGCCGCCGAGCTGGGTTCCATGAAGATAACCGAGCAGATAGATGCTCTGCGGGCTTTGGCGGTAAGCCCAGAGCAGTATTTGGTTGTGCCGCGCTTCTTGGCGGGCGTTACAATGCTGCCGGTAATAACCATGTTGGCGAACGTTGTGGGCACGGCCGGCGGATATCTGGTGGCTTCTGTGCAGGGTGTTTCGGGCCGGCTGTTTTTGTCCAGCATAAGCAGATATCTCACCAGCTATGATGTCAACACCGGCCTCTTGAAAACATTGGTGTTTGGTGCCATCATAGCCATTGTAAGCTGTCATCAGGGTCTGAAGGC
>JBMFPP010000090.1:0-8278 GCA_049969055.1 Armatimonadota bacterium
CGAGCAGGACGAGGAGTGAGTGTCCAGATAAAAGCGGGTTTGGTATATTTGGTGGACAATCTGTCTTCGCTTCGATCCGACTGGCGTCCGGCATTGGGGTTGCCGGAGAGCAGGTGAATTGGTTATCGGTCTTACGGGAGGTATAGCTACCGGCAAGAGTACCGTGCTTGAGATGTTCAGGACGTTGGGCGCGTTTGTCCTGAGCGCAGATGAGGTAGCGCGCGAACTGCTACAGCCCGGTACTCAGGTGTACCTTTCGTTTGTTGAAAATTTTGGGAAAGAATATTTGCGTCCGGACGGCCAGGTGGATCGTGCGGCGCTGGCTCGGCGTATTTACTTGGATCCGAGTGCGCGTCAACGTTTAGACAGCCTAACCCATCCAGCCATACTCAGGCGTTTAAAAGAGCGAATAGAGGCTCTTCGGGCATCCGGAGAAAAAAGGCCCATCGTCGTGGAGATTCCTTTGCTTTACGAAGTGAACGCCCAGGAGATGGTGGATCGGGTGGTGGTTGTCGCTTCGGAACATGCCACACAGTTTGCTCGTCTAAAACGCAGAACCGGTTGGCCTGACGATCAGGTCGAGGCTGCTATTTTGTCGCAGATGCCGCTTTTCCAGAAGATAGCCCTTGCCGACTGGGTGGTTTGGAGCAATGGGTCCCTGGAGGAAACCGCCCAGCAGGTGAGGGAGATTTGGAAGGAGATTACTGAAGCCGCTGAGGAGGATCGTCAATGATTTTCAGTAGGGCTGGCGGGTTGTTGCGCCGCGCCCCTTATGGGTTGGGCCTCATTCTTCTGGCTTTCATATTTCCTGCTTTGGCGAATACGTCGGGCATTCAAACGGCCAGATCTCGTGCGCGGGATTTGGCTAACCGCCTTTTTCATGCCAGACCGGCTTCTGGCGGAGCAGAGTACAAGGCTCTGGTTCGCAGTGATACGAGGGTGGTAACGGGAGCGTCGGACGATATACATCCGCGCTGGTCAAACAACGGCGGTAATCCCGTGTTCGTTTTTGCCAGCAACCGCAAGGGAGTGGAAAGAGAATGCCCGCCTCCAGAGGAACAACCACAAGAAGGCGGGCAGCAGGGACAAAGCGGAGATTACCGCCCACTGCAGGCCGGTGGTGGTTCCAGTTACCAGTTTTTCCACATCTGGCAGGGCAGTGACATGGGAATTGGCCCGCAGGTGACCATTGAGCGCGGGAATCAGTTCTTCCCGGCGCTGTCTCCGGATGGGCGCTTCTTGGCTTACTGTCAGAGCCCAGAGCCGCCGTGTCCGACCGCTCCTCCAAGTCAGGGAGGCGCCGGAGCACAGTCCGTTGGTAGCAAGCTTAAACAGCAACCACAGCAGGGCCAAGCCGCGCCCCCGAAAGGGCTTCCGCTTAAGCTGATGATAATGGACTTGAGCACGGAGCATTTGGACCCAACTCCGGACAACAAGCCTCTTATAATGAAGGTTGCGGCAGCGCCCGGGTTTAAACTTGGGCAGAACCAGCTCAGGCCGGTGTGGTCTCCGGATGGCAGCATGATACTGTTCCAATCCGACTCCGGTCCGGGCGGCTCCTGGGATTTGTGGGTTGTGGATTTCGTGCCGCCTCCTGAAGGTGCGGATCCGGCTAATCCGCCAACCCAGGTGGCTTACAAGATCCAGTACACAACTTCGATGGAGCCGGACAAAGGTCTCAACGAGCCCGGGCTTGAGGATGAATTGGAGCCAACGTTCTCTTGGGACGGCAAGTGGGTGGCGTTTACCCGGGCGTCAAAGGCCACCATTCAGGAGGTTCCCGAATCGACCGATCCAAAGCTTTGGGTGTGGTCGTACGGAAGCAAGAGAACGCACATCTGGGTGGCTCCAGTACGAAAACCCGCGGCTCCAATCACGGCTGGTTCTACCCCGACAGCTGTGCCCCCCATCTATTTGGGTCAGCCGCGCCAGGTAACAGGTTTCACGGTTGAGGTTCCCGGCCAAGCTCGCCCTAGGGAAGCCGACGAACGCGAACCGTGCTTCACTCCGGGCGGCGGCCTCAGCTTTGTCAGCAACAGGGACGACATAAATGGAGACCGAATACCCGATACCGTGGTTAGTTACTGGAGCGTGTTTACTATATACAACATAGCGGAGCGCGAGGGCATCGACGGCGCCACCTATTGGGAGGGCCGCAACCTTGCTCGAAAAGAGACTATGGCTGTGCCCTCGCAGGAACGCAACAACGAGGAGTACCCCAGCTGGGCTCCGGGTCCAACTTACCCGTGGGAGTTCAGTGCCAGTATTGTTTACGCATCGGACTTGCCCGCGCCGGGCACTAAAGCCGGGTCTGTTCCAATTCACGACATCTGGTATGCAAAAGCCGACGCCAGCAATACTAACTCTTTCTATGTGCCAGAGCTTCCGAAGGTAACGCCGCGCCTTGCGGAGCCTGGGAGTAGAGTGAAGATCACTGCCAGTGTCAGAAGTTTGGACCCAAGCAGAACCGGCATTGCTAACGTGTGGGCGGTGATACGCAATCCCGATGATAAGATATACGGGGCTGTTGTTGGTGCCTCACAGGGAACGGCGCTTCAGTCTCAAGGCGCTAACGCTCTTTCGATAGCCTCGAGTGTTAGAAGAACCGTTGGCAACTGGATAACCAGCCAGGTTGACAGCGGCGAAACCATAAACGTGCAGATAGAGGTTGGCTGTAAAGCCGTGGATATTATCCCTCTGTTCGACGACGGACCTGCCGGCGGCCACGGCGATGATGTTGCCGGCGACGGTGTTTACACCAACACTTGGCTGACGCCGGATACCGAATCCGATTTCTATCTGGATATCGCGGTTCAAGGAGACCGCAACATAAGCGAGGGACCGTTTACAGGTGGGTTGGCGTTCGACTACTTCGACAACCTGTGGGGGTTCTCCACTAAACCGTTTGTGCCAAGGAACAAGATACTGTTCGTGTCTGATTACACTGCCGGCCAAGCTTGGTTGAGAACAAGAACCGGAGCTCCTCACCACAGTGTGGTGCAGTTCCCGGTGGAAAGCTACTGGTTGTCGCGCGCCAATCCCGGCTATGTTATGGAGACCTCGGGTGATCGCCTGACGAGGGGAGCGAAGATCCATACCTGGCCAGGCGTTGGCGGAGAGCTGTGGGATGTTCTTGGCGAAAATTCCC
The DNA here is from genome assembly GCA_049969055.1 of Armatimonadota bacterium. GTDB lineage: Bacteria > Armatimonadota > DTGP01 > DTGP01 > JBMFPP01 > JBMFPP01. The sequence goes on from JBMFPP010000090.1 coordinate 3,149, forward strand.
CCTATGGTGACGCGGCGGACGTTTGGCGCACGCAGTGCCGCGATCCCATAACATTTGATGTGCTTGCAAACTATCTGCCCGTGTATGAGGAGCAGGTAACCCCGAGCGGCGGCCCCACTCGCGTGCTGGTGGCCGAAAAGGCGGTTGTTTGGGCAAGCCCATACACCGGTGACCTTTCTGTGGGCCCGGGAACTTTGTACGATCCGCAAACTCAGAAAGTTATCATGCAGTTCCTGGACAAGGGCGGGCGGATGCTTCTATCCGGCCAGAACATTGCGTGGGCATTGACTGAAGGGGGCACAAAACAGAACCGTTTGCTGGAGCAGTACTTCGGCGTTCGCTATGTGGACGATACCGATCCCGATGTAGTGACGACGTGGCAAGGCAACCGCCATGTTGTTCAAGCGGCTACGGATACTACCACGGGTGGGACCGGAACTGGAACAGGGACTGGAACCGGAACGGGTACCACCGGAGAGGGAACTACAACTGGTGGCATTGGGGCCAGCGAGGATCCCATCTTTGCCGACACTTGGAAGCCGCACTGGAGATGGCAGAACCAAGAGGATGATCCGCCCTCCAGCTTGGAGATAACAGGTCCGTTCGGAGTGTATAACCCTCCGCATGGCGACCAAGATACGAAGCTGGACGGTGCATGGAATCAGCTGTGGTTGGATGCTGTTACCTCTGCGACTCCGAACGATCCGTGGCCCAGGCTTCAGTATGCCTACGCTACAGCTTCCGAACAGCCGCGGAATGCTGTTTACATCAGCGAGAATGCCAGAACAAACTCCAAGACGGTCTTCTTTGCCTTCGGATTGGAGGGTGTGCACCGAAGATACCGCAGTTTCACCATCGGGAATATAACGTACCACGTGTGCATTAACAGGCCCGCTCAGTTGGTGCACAATGCGCTTTGTTGGATGCGCACCGGTAGGATTACCGGCCGTGTGTTCGATGCTTACCTGGGCACGCCGATTCCGAATGCAGTTGTGAGAGCGGTTGGCGATTCTCGGACGCCTTTCCGCGGTCAGGTGATGGGCGCCGCAAAAACCGACAGCGAAGGGCGCTACACTATAAAAGGCCTCGAAGCGGATATTTACCTTCTGTACGCGGAAAAGCCCGGATTTATCTTCCAGCACCCAACCAGAGTGGCTGTTCACGGCGGCCAGGAGACGGAGGTGGCCGAAAGCAACCTGGTGATGACCCGACAGCCCCCTGGAGAGCTGAGGGGTAAGGTGGTGAACGCATCCACCGGCGAGCCTATTGCAGATGCGCGGATCGTGGTTCAAAGCACGGTGGAGAGCGTTGTGATCACGGTGAATACGGGTGCCGACGGCACTTACGTTGCCAAGCCGGTGCCTACGGGAAATTACACCGTTACGGCGGAGGCCAAGGGGTTCAAGTCGGAAACAGCCAGCTTCCAAGCCACTTCAAACGGAGTTGCAACCGTGGATTTCAAGTTGACGCCAGCCGCGGAAGTGCCGCCGGGGGAGGCGACCGCTCCGGTTGCCGGCGTGGTGCTGGACAGCACCGGCAAACCGGTGCCTGGAGTTGTGGTGAAAGCACTGCTTGGCGGTTCGGAGGTTGCAACGGCCGTCTCGGCAACGGATGGGACTTTTGTTATGGTTCTCCCCGCCGGTGCGTATATACTGCGAGCGTCGGCAGACGGCAAAACGGGAACGGCATCAGTGACGGTGAGCCCTCCGGATTTGGCAACCGTGGAGATCAGGATAGGTGCCGAAGCTGTTCCAACGCTGGTAATTCCTGCCGGAGTGAGTTTGGTGTCACTACCTGGAAACTTTGGCGGGGTTGATGCATCTGAGATACTGGGGATACCCAACCCGACCATGGCGACATGGGTGAACGGCGCCTACGTTGTTTACCCTGGACGGCCTGCAAATACTTTTGAGCCCGGCCGCGGCTACTTTGTGAAGCTTAGCTCTCCAGTCACTGTGAAGCTGTCTGGGCAACCGGTTGCGGTTAATGCTCAGGGGTACTTTGTGATCCAGTTGAGCCGGGGGTGGAACCTGATCGGTAATCCGTTTACGACGCCGGTGAGTCTGTCTGCACTCAGGGTTCAGAGCGGAAGCAGGGTGGCCACAATATCCGAGGCTGCCGCTTCCGGATGGGTGCGGGCAGCGATGTGGGCGCTGGTTGGTTCTCAGTACGTCCGCGCAACTGCTTTGGAACCTGGCAAGGGCTATTGGTTCAGAGCGGAGCAGGACGTAAGACTGCTAATTCCTTCGCCTGCGGCCAGCGCTGGAGGGTAAATATGTGCGGGAGGCAGATACTTCTGCCTCCCGGTAAATTCGGTTGATTGTTGTTCTTTAGTTAAGGAGGAGATATAGTGAAGCTCATCAGGCGAAGCAAGATCACCAGATGGGTTGCTTTCGTGCTACCTGCGCTGATGGTGTTGAGCCAGGTTGCAGGTGGGACTGGACGCGTTTACGCCCAGGGTTCCGACGTTAGATCTGGAGGCGTTCAGGTGGCTCCGGCCGGCGGTACCGCTAGGATACCCGCGGTTGCCGTGTTGGATTTTGCTAACGTTAGCGATTACGGCGGGCCGGTGCTTGGTCGCAATGCGGCGGCGGCTGTTGCTCAGTCAATGGAGGAAACCGAAAACTGGGATATACTGCGTTCTGATGCCATTGCCAAGGCAATGGTTGAGGAGGGCCTCACCCCACCGCTGGATGTGACCGGCATACGGAAGCTGGGCCGTGCGTTAGGAGCCGATGCCATTGTTACCGGGCGTGTGACGGCTGTGGTTATCACAGACGCGCCGAAGCGAGCCCAAGTTGGCCTCGTTATCGAGATGCGCGACGTGGCGTCTGGCGAGCTTATCAACGGTGCTTCTGAGATCGGCGTGAGCGGTTATCGTCCCGGTTATACAGGGGACCCGGATCCCTTGGTGAACGAGGCCATAAGGAAGGCGGCGTTTGCAGGCGTCACAAAGATGTCTCAGCAGTCTCTGCCGCGCGGCACGGTTCTCAACACGGCGGTAACACCGGGCGGCACGCTGGAGATGCTGCTTAACATCGGCGCAAACGCCGGCGTTTCTGTGGGGCAAGAGTTCATTGTGCTCCGCGGCGGCGAGCAGGTTGGCCGGATCCGCGTGGTGCGCGTTGAAGCAATGCGCTCCACCGCTGTGATGGTGGAACAAACAAAGGGAATTAGGCCGGAAGACAAGGTGCAGGCCATCTTCAAAATGCCCCCTGATCCGCAGATAACCGTTGTGAAGACACCGACCGGCGATCAGCGCACCGTTGCGCCGGCTCCTACCAAGAAGAAGGCCAAGGGCATAGGGTCTGCGGCAACCGCCGTTGCCGGAGCAATCCTGCTTGGCTTGATCTTCAAGGGGCGAAGCAAGTCCGGCAGAGTTGCCACCAGTGTTGGCTACGGTCCTCCGGAGTTGGGCGTTGCAAGCATCCGCGTTACTTGGGACGTGCCGAACAACGTGCGCCTAACAGATATTCTGGAGTTCCAGATATACCGCTCGGATGGTACCTATTGGGAGCCGGTTGGCGTGGTTGACCGAGGAGTTAGGGAGTTTATAGATACTCCGGAGGCCCGCGACGTAACAGTGACTGAACCCACAAACTTCTCCGGCCCCACCAGCCAGCCGTTCCCGAGGCCTACAACGGATACTGGAACTGGCACCGGCACCGGAACTGGTACTGGCACGGGAACGGGAACCGGCACAGGCACCGGAACTGGCACCGGCACCGCTACTCAAACGTCCTACACCGGGGTTCCCGGAATTGTGCCTGGGCGCACCTACCGCTATTCTGTGAGAATGGCTTACCTCCGCCCTGACATTACACAGCAGACCGGCGGAGGCACAACAGGGATAGGAGGCGTTGGTACTATTGGCACCGGGCAGACCGGTACAACAGGCACGGGAACCACGGTTTCCGGTGCAAGGATTGAGGTAACCCCGATCCTTTGGTACGGACCGATAACCGCTATTGCGCCTCCAGAAGCCACCAGCCCGGTGAACGGCGCTTTGGTGGCGGACATTACCAACGTGACGTTCCAATGGGATGGGAGAGCAGGAGCTAATGAGTATATCGTTGAGGTAGCCGACAACCCGGATTTCCGCAGTAAGCTTACTCTCGGTCCGGTCATTCGATTTGGAACAGACGCTACCGGCGGGCAGAGTTTGGCAAATCAGGATATATCGAAACTGCGCCGAACAAACCGCGGCAACGTGCTCTACTGGCGCGTTGGCGCCAGAAACCGTAACGACGCGGCTGTTGGTTGGGCGTACAGCCTGCCGGCGATGTTCACTATACCCGGTTAAGTGAAGCGAGGAGGGAGTGGACCGAATGAGAGCTTCGGCAAAGCGGATGATGCGGGTTGTGGCCTGTCTGACAGCAGTATCGGTTGGTCTATCGGCGGTGCCGTGCAGAGCGGCATCGGTTGACGGGGGTGCAGCTGCGCTGACCACAGTGCCGGCTTATGAGCGGCGGCCGGTTCTGGTGTTTCCTCTCGGCTGGGAGCCGGAGGTAACACAGAAGGTGGAAGGTGTACCGGCGGCGGCATGGACGGCTTTGAAGGCGTGGCTGGCAAAAACAGGAGTGTTTGAAGCGGTGGCTCCGGATCCAAGCTGTCCAACGCTGCAGCGTGCTGTTAGGGAACAGCGGCTGAAGCAAGAGGAGCTCACCACGTTTCCTTACTCCGATGAAACGGTCTTCAAGATCGCCAGGGAGTTTGGGGACCCAATAATAGTGGCCGGCGCGGTATCAGAATACCGGTACGATGCTTCCGCCAACAGGGCCGAGATAAGCTTGTCTCTCACAGTGGTGGATCCTGCTAATCCAAATGCAAGGCGCACGGTCGGCGTAAGCGGTATGTCCAAACCCCAGCCCACGGTTGGCACCCAAGAGGCACTGATAGTCGAAGCTGCGGATGACGCCGGTTTGAAGGCGGCCGCGGCTATCGCTGGGATTACGCCGGATGCGCTTAAGCAAAGGGTAACCCAGGCGCTGTCTCAGGCAGATGCAGCGGCAAAAACAGCCAAGAAGCCGGTTCGACGTGGAATTTCTCGCGGATTTTTGTTCATGCTTGCGGCAATAGCAACCGGCATTGCGGCGAATGTTGGAGGGGGCGGACTAGTTGCAGCGGCCG
>JBMFPP010000091.1:0-8237 GCA_049969055.1 Armatimonadota bacterium
GCAAGTACGAGGTCGACTCTTTGTGCTATCCGATTCGCCTTGCCCATTCGTACTGGAAGGCCGCACAGGATCCGTCAATTTTCGATGAACAGTGGCTTGCCGCGGCGGTGAAGATAATGGAAACTTGGCGCGTGGAGCAGAACCATGCCAACTCTCCCTACCGATTTGAAAGGCCCGGCGCCAGAGAAACAGACACGCTGAGCCACGGCGGCCGCGGCGCACCGGTCGCTCCAACGGGAATGACTTGGAGCGGCTTTCGGCCCAGCGATGACGCATGCCAATACGGATATCTAATTCCGGCCCAGATGTTTGCGGTAACCGCACTGGCGCAGTTGGGGGAGATTCTCCACTGTGTGTACCGCGACCCCGTGCTGACCGCGGAGTGCCAAAACCTTCAGTTTGAGATAGACAGGGGGATACAAGCCTATGGAATTGTGGAGCACCAAAAGTTCGGCGAGCTGTTTGCCTACGAGGTGGATGGTTTTGGACAGTACAATCTAATGGATGATGCCAACATTCCCAATTTGCTCTCCATTCCTTACATAGGCTACGCCACCGGCGATGACCCCGTATACGTTAACACAAGGCGCTTTGTACTTTCGAAAGAGAACCCTTGGTACTTTGAGGGGAAGTATGCAAGGGGGATTGGTAGTCCGCACACCGGCAGTGGGATGGTTTGGCACCTGGGGATTATCATGCAGGCGCTGACCGCATCTGACGATGCGGAGGTGCAGGAATGCTTGGAGATGTTGAAGCGAACCCACGCCCAAACGTGCTTGATGCACGAGTCTTTTGACCCCAACGACCCAAGCCGATACACCCGATCGTGGTTTGCGTGGGCTAACTCTCTGTTTGCGGAGCTTATGTTGAAGCTTTATTGGAAGTAGGTTCCCCGCTGTAAGCCCGCGAAGTACAGCGCGGGCTTGTTTTTTTGCTGAGGAGTTTTGCTAAGAGACAGTTTGCTAAATGCAGGTGGAGGATCTGAGGGTGGAGGATACAAACTAGGAAAGCAAGTTTGGCGTCGGGCGGAGCTAGTAAGTAGCGGCTGAAATTCTCAGATTGGGTAGTAAAGAGGAGAAAGAGGCAAGCAAATGGAAAGGAAGCTTGCATATCTCTCAAATTCCCAACAAAGTAAATTGCAGTAACAATGCCACTTGTTTGGAACAGAGGATAAGGGTGGTAAACATCAATTTTGATGGCGCTGTAATGATAAGATATTTTATTTTTCTCTCCACGGCCATAGGTTTTACTTATACATATGCGGCGTTTGTGCAAAGCCCGGCAATTATTAATATTGAAGCTTTGCACAAGCGCGTTCTTGAAAACGTAGCACCAAGCCCTTATCAATACCATATGTTTGTGATTGATTGGATTTTCGAGATTGTTCATAATCTGTTTGGGCTCCCTTTGTATGGGGTGATTACTATATCCAACTTCTTATCGATGGTTTTCTTGCTCGTTGTAGTTGATTTGTGGTGTCGGACAGTGACTGGGAGTAGTATGGGAGGGGTTATTGGAGCATTGTATGTTGCTGGGTCTTCGTTCTTGATGCTCCATTTTCATTTTTATCACCCTGCCGATTTTTGGGGAACAGGGCTTTTCACTTTGTTGCTATGGTGCGTGGCTTTTGATAAGCTTTTGGGGGCTGTTGTTCTAGGTGTGGTGAGCGGTTTGCTCTGGGAGAAAGCCGCTTTTGCTTTTATAGCCTATCCGGCTATGCACTGGGGGAAACGTTCTATATGGCGATCCGCATTGCTGATAGGAATAGCATGTGTGGGTCCTCAAGTGCTGATTCGTCTGTGGCTAGGCCCGCGCCCTGATGTATTAACTGGAGCAGGGTGGGGTGAGTTGCTTCAAGGTTGGCGGGTGTCAGTGCTTTTGCAATTTGCTTTTTTGGCACCGGCTGGTTCGGTTCTGATGCTACGTTGGAAGCAGATTCCCAGACATTTGAAGGTTCTTACTCTGTATCTTCCAATGCTATACGGTGTTTATATTGCTATGCACGGTAGATTGAAAGAGATAAGATCTTTCTGGGTGTTAATGCCCATTCTTGCGGCAATAGTAGCATGGGGCTTGACCGTTATAGAAAGAAAGGATTCCTTAAGGGTTTCTCAATGAAATGGAATCGGTAACGCCGAGAAAAGACGAGCCGATCGGCAGATTATTAAGAGACGGTTTTTGGTCTCTCTTGGCGGCCGTGTTGGACAGGGCAACTGCGTTTGCTATTGTGTTAATCACGGCGCGCTTACTAGGCCAGAAAGCAGTGGGTGATTATGGGATAATACTTACGACTGCACAGCTTGTTGCTTCTGTGGTTGGTTCTGGGCTTGGAGTCGCTGGTGCAAGGGGTGTTGCGGAATACATTAGTGTGGATGTAGCCAAGTCTGCTCGGATTGCGGCGTTAGTGGTAGTTGTCGGAGTTGTGGTGTGTGTGTTTGGGAGTGTGGTATACGTAGTGTTAGCTCCTTGGTTGGCAGCTTTTGTATTGCGGCAGCCAGGTCTAGAGCCAGCCATTAGGATTTCTGGGATACTTTTGGCAGGGGAGCTTCTACGACAAACCGGAGTGGGCCTATTCACAGGGTTCAGGGCATTCTTTGAACGTTTTGCTGTTATGGGGCTTCTTTTTGTTTTATCGGTTTTTATCACCCCAGTTGCCGCTATGAGCTATGGCATTTTGGGGATAGTAGGAGCTACTGGATTGGTTGGTCTCCTCAGTACTGGTATGGGCGCGGGGTTTGTGTGGCGGAGGAGAGTACAGAGATTTTTGACGAATACCCCATGCCGTTGGGATATACTTTCTGAAACATCGGTGCTCTCGCGATATGCTTTGCCATCGGGGCTTTCAACTTTTGTCGCAATCCCGGTTTTGTGGTATACACAGATAATTCTGGTAAGGTCGGCCGGCAGTACTGTTGAATTAGCACCATATACTGTTGGTTCTCAAGTGCGAATGATAATAGCTTTTTTACCCACGGTTGTAAGCTCTGTGTTTATTCCAAGAATGGTCAGAGTGAAAACTGGTAATTCTGGCAAGGAGGAATCAGCCCAGTATGTTTTAATAAATTTGTGCACATCTACTGCCGTCAGTGTGTTGGGAGGATTGCTATTCGCAATATCAAGCTCCTTGGTGGCTAGGCTTTTTCTGATAGATTTGCGCTATGTTGGAGTACTTGTAGTCATGAGCTGGGTGGGGGCGTTGACCGGTGTAAATCATGCTCTGGGATCGGTGATCATGAGTCGGGGTAACGTTTGGATGGGGATGGTTGCGAACTCGATTTGGGCTGTATGGTTGCTTTTGCTGGCGTTAGCATTGATACCGTTGCATGGTGTGAGCGGTTTAGCGACGGCATGGATGGGAGCTTACTTGGTGCTTACAGCGATTCAGGCTTTTTATGTGGTGTACGCATTTCCTGAAGTACGGCGTTATGTGCTTGGGGTAGAAGATAAATGACTTTGGTTTTGGCGTTGCTGAATTTTGCTTTCTTGGCTTGGGTTACGTGGCGCAGTGCCAAGGCCAGGAGTTTAACTTTCTTCTTCTGGGTGAGTGTGCTAATTCCGTTCGGGTTACCCGCGGTTTATGATTCCATTGTGACCCCAATTCAAACTTCTTCGGAGGTTGTGTCTTCGGCTATTCTCTATGCTATTTATCTGAACAGCGTTATTGTAGTAGCGGTATTTTTCGTTTCACGTTTCGTGCTCTCTCGCAGTCGTTCATGGTATCACTGTAGGCGTTGTTTTCCAGCTGGCGTTTCGATTTCCAATGGCAGATTACTTTTCTCGAAAGTATTGAAACGCTCTGGCTTGGTAAGCAATGTGACTAATGGCGCACCGTTTGCACCGTTTTCCCGCGGTGAAAGTATTTTGGCAGGGTTTCTGAGGGTTTTGCTGTTGATTCAAATTATTGGGTTTATATTAATTGCGGTGGACATTTCTCGCGCTACAGGCAAACCTTTTTGGCAAACCTACGATATGCACTGGCATGTAGTGGCTTTTGAAGAGCGTGGGCCTTTTATGATGTTGGGCACCTATCTGAGCATATTGGGCGCTTCTCTGTGTACGGCGGCTTGGCTCCAGCGAAGATGGTTGGTTTTTGCAGGCGGTGTTTTGGTGACCATAATGATTTGCCTAATAACCGGTGCGCGCTATTTGGTGATACCAGCCTTGATGCCGGTTGTTTTTGTCGCTATTGCAAAGAAGATTGATTACAAGCGAGTAGTTGGTTTGGTCTTGGTTGGCTCTGTCATGGTTCTTTTGATATATCAGATACAAACTTTACGATGGCTTAACGACCGCAGACTCGCACGTTTGTTAGATCTCGATGTTACTGCTTTCACTGTTCGTAGGATTAGAGAATCTTTTGGTGGTTTTGGAGGGGCGGGGGAGTTTGACCTCAGATTCGGTTATTATTTTTACTTAGAGCACATTCCGGATGAAATGCCTTTCGCCAATGGTCAAACTTACTTGCGCATTTTGATGATGCCGTTTCCTGGTTTTTTGGCCCCTGGGGTTAAACCAAAGGAGCTTACCCAAGTGCTTAACGAGTTCCGTTACGGAGTGAGTAGCGTAAAGGGAGGTACAGATCATCCGTTGTTTTATGGAGAAACTTGGGCGAATTCCGGTCCTTTTGGTGCGTTTATAGGGATTTTTTGGGGGAGTATATTTGCATTACTAGATTGGTGGTTCCGCAGACGTCCAGCCTATGAGCAGGTGCTTCTTTTATCGCCGATAGCAGCTTTCATGGTTTTTCTTGCACGTGGAGCTGTCTATAGCTCTGCAGGTTTCTTGTTTGTGGGAGGCGCGATAGCTTTGTTTGTGAGTTGGGGATACCGCAGTTTTACAAAGCTTGCGAAGGTGCCAAGCATACCGTCAATTGGAATAAATGCTGGAGTGCGTGTTGGTGCTGGGTTGAAAACTGGCAAAGTGATTGACAGAGGTGTCTCCAATAGAACTCGATAACTTGGGAGGGCTTTTCTGAAAGGTGTTGTATTGGAGCGCTTAAGTGAAGATATGCCTTGTACATCGAAATAACGGTAGCGATCCGCGTTTGATGAAAATATCAGCGTCGCTTGTGAAAGCCGGTCACTACGTGGGGTTTATAGGGTGGGATATAAGGTTTGAGCAATGTCTTCCATGCACGTTGTGCGCCCACGAAAGCTATGTGCTTAAACGGAGGACTCCCCACGGCTGGAGTGGAATTTCGCACCTTGCCCCGTTTTTGCGGCATGTATATTCGGTCTTGGCTAAATTCCGCCCAGATGCAGTGCATTGTGTCAACGAAGAGATGGCCCTCTTGGTGCTTCCTTGGCGCCGGATCCTCTTCCGCTGGCTGATATGTGACTTGTTCGACAGTATGAAAGATAGGGGACAGCTTCCCGGCCGACCCGTATTTAATTTTGCAGTGCGCATCGCAAGTGATGTAGCACTGCGTTTTTCGGACCGCCTAATCGCTACGGATGAAAGGCGATGGCAGCGCCTTGGTTCGTTCCGAAACAAGGCGATTGTAATTGCTAATGTGCCGGTTGATCCAGGGGTGGAACTCTCTAAGCAACTGCCTGAAGGTGAGGTTAAGGTGTTTTTGTCTGGATCACTTTGTGAGTCCCGAGGTTTAGATATTGTTATTTCGGCCGTTGAGAAGGTGGAAGAGGCTTGTCTAATAGCCGCTGGGTGGTGCACAGACGATGCTACTGCCGAGAGGCTCAGCAATCACCCCTTGGTTCGCTGGGTTGGTCATATTTCTTCGCATGATGCTTTGAGGCTGGCCGCTCAGTGCGATGCTGTCTTCGCTTATTATAAGCCCGACAGAATAAATAATATCTATGCCAGTCCAAACAAGGTTTTCGACGCAATGAGCGTAGGACGTCCGGTGATCATTAACAGCGAAACCAAGATTTCATCGTGGGTGGTATCTAACGGGCTTGGTTTTGCGGCTCCATACGAAGATGTGGATGTACTAGCGGGGATTATCGAGGGCTTGAAGCAACATAGAACCCGGCTTCCTGAATTTGCTGCCAGAGCCCGCAGTATCTACGAGCATGAGTTTACTTGGGAGATCATGGAGCGTCGGCTGTTGAAGCTGTACGATGAACTGGCCGAGAAGCAGTGTTAGGTGGCGCTTTCTCGTTTGAATAAGTTTTGACTGTCTGCGAAGCGAAGGGCGCGGCTTCCTTAGGAGTTGAGAGGTATTTTGGCCAGGCTGTGTTATCTTACAAGTTCCTCGGTAATTCATGCATTGCGTTGGGTAACGGCTTTCGCGCAGCGTGGATACGAGGTTCATCTTGTGTCGATAGCCCCTAAGCGCGAGCCGCTGGAGAATGTTGTGTTTCATCCACTGCCTTTTCCAGCTCCTTGGGGTTACTGGGCTAATGTGCCTTGGCTGAGAATGATTTTGGCGCATGTGAAGCCACAGCTTCTTCATGTGCATTATGCCGCGGGGTATGGGGTGCTGGGGCGCCTCAGCGGGTTTCACCCGCGGATTTTGTCCATATGGGGGAGCGATGTGTTTGTTGCACCTTACCAGTCCGGCTTTCAGCGCCGGGTTATCCAGAAGAACCTGCGCTCGTACGATATTCTGTGCGCGACAGGAAATGCGATAGCCAGGCAGGCGCGCAGTGTGTGCGAAGGCCTGGGTGATATACGTATCACTCCCTTCGGTGTTGATGTCCATAGGTTCCGGCCCGATCCAGCCAAGAGAGATGCTTCGAAAATAACAATTGGAACGGTGAAGAAATACCACCCGTTCTATGGAATAGATCTGCTTGTTGGGGCTTTTGCTCGTGTTAGACAGCGCTTCTTTGAAAGTGAACCCGAGATCGGCAGGCGGTTGCGGTTGATGCTTGTTGGTAGCGGCGACCACAAAGCCGAGATCGAGGCTTTGGTGAGGAGCCTGGGCATATCGGATGTTTCGGATGTTCTGGGCCCGGTTCCGCACCACGAGGTTCCCGATTACCTAAATCGGCTGGATGTTTATGTGTGCCCAAGCCGCTCTGAAAGCTTTGGTGTGGCGGTGCTGGAGGCTTCTGCGTGCGGGGTGCCGGTTGTGGTTACAAACGTTGGTGGCCTTCCCGAGGTTGTGGAGGACGGAAAAACTGGCTTTATTGTCCCTCCGGAGGATCTCAATGCATTGGTGTATGCAGTGGAGACTTTGGTGCGCCGCCCAGATTTACGCAGTCAAATGGGTCAAGCCGGCCGTGAGATGGTTGCCAGGCGCTACAGTTGGGACGAGAGTGTGCGCATAATGGAAAACGTGTACGCCGAGGCCCTTGCTTTGACAAGAAGTTTTGACAAACAAACAGGAACTAATTGAAAGTCAAAACTTCTTGGAGGGAAGAATGAGCCCTGAGCGCTAGTTTAAAACCGGTCTTCGCAAATGGTGTAGCGAACCAGTCAAAAAAAGCGGTTGTTTTGGTTAAGTTTTCATCAAAGGTTGGATTTGCCCGAAATGGATTGGAGAATCAAAGCCTTAGCCTTTTCCGTTTTATCCCGATTGCCCTTTCAGAGCCGGCTTCGCATTTTTCTTCAGAAGAGGTTTGGATCACTGAAAAGAGATTGGCCCGTGGACCGGACTTTATCTTACGGCCGGATTTTGGTTTCAGTTTGCCGGAAGTGCGGTTTGTCGTTGGATGAAAAGGATACCATGGAGATTGGCACCGGCTGGGTGCCGCTTATACCTGTTTTCTTCTGGTTGTGCGGTTCTAGATCGTGCCATACATATGATATAGAGTGTCTATTGAGCGAGGATATTGCGCTTGGGGCACTGCGGTCCGCCGTTGACCTGCTGTCTAGAGAACATTGGAAAGAGGTATATACCGAGAGGCTTGAAGCTTTAAGGTCGGCGCTTGACGAAGGGCTCGATAATGTTTTTGAGTTGTGCAACATCTGCTATCATGCACCAGCAGATGCCGGCAGAACCCGGTTGGAGTCTGGTTCAATGGATGTAATCTTCAGCAATAATGTGTTAGAGCATGTTTCGCCCCGGATGCTCCAAATATTGTTGGCCGAAGTTCGAAGGCTTTTGTCAACAAATGGGATTACCGTTCACGTTGTGGATCTGTCTGATCACTATTCTCATTCGACTTCCTCAATACCGCTTTTGAATTTTTTGCGTTATCCAGAGTGGCAGTTCCGTTGGATTAACAATAGGTGGTTTTACCAAAATAGATTACGTCCACACCACTATAAGGAACTACTTAATGCAACAGGGTTACGGGTGCTTTATTGGGATGTCCACATAGATCGGG
>JBMFPP010000092.1:0-8161 GCA_049969055.1 Armatimonadota bacterium
AGGATCCCGGACAGCTTGCCGACATGATACCGCCTTATCTGGTTCCGGTGAAGGTTTCGGTTCACCAAGAGCTGTTGGAGACCCTATCGCCGCGCGAAAGGCTCATGAAGTTGAGCGAGTATCTACAGCGCGAGCTGGAGCTTTTAGAGCTACAGCAGTCGATCAGAGAAAAAGTTGAGCGCGAAATGGGCGAAACCCAGAAGGAGTACTTTCTGCGTGAGCAGTTGAAAACCATTCAGCAGGAGCTTGGTGAGAGAGACGAGCGTGCTACCGAAGTTGAGGAATACAGGGCAAAAATCGCCGAGGCCGGAATGCCCGAGGAGGTTGCGGAGCGGGCTTTGAAAGAGGTCGATCGGCTTGAGAAGATGCCGTTTGCTGCTCCGGAGGGCGTGGTTATAAGAACCTATCTGGACTGGCTGGTGTCCATGCCTTGGAGCAAGCAGTCGGAGGAACATCTTGAGATAGAGGATGCCAAGCGGGTGCTGGATGAAGACCACTATGGGCTTAGCAAGGTAAAGGACCGCGTGCTGGAATTTTTGGCTGTTCGGAAGCTAACCGGCACAACCAAAGGCCCGATACTGTGCTTTGTTGGGCCTCCTGGGGTGGGCAAAACATCTATCGGAAGGTCGATTGCCCGCGCGCTTGGCCGGAAGTTTATCAGGGTGTCTCTGGGCGGTGTTCGCGACGAGGCTGAAATTCGAGGACATCGGCGGACCTACGTAGGAGCCATGCCTGGGCGAATTATCCAGGGAATTAAACAGTGCGGTACGCGCAACCCAGTGTTTATGTTGGATGAAATAGACAAGCTGGGTGCGGATTTCCGGGGAGATCCGTCTGCCGCGCTTTTGGAGGCTTTGGACCCGGAGCAGAACTCCGCTTTCTCCGATCATTATCTGGAGGTCCCGTTCGACCTCTCGAACGTGATGTTCATTACGACTGCCAACATTCTGGATCCCATACCTCCGGCTTTGAAGGACAGGATGGAGGTTATAAGTTTTCCGGGTTACACAGAGGATGAAAAGCTGGAGATAGCAAAGCAGTTTCTCGTGCCGAAACAGCGCAGGGAGCACGGCCTAACCGAAGAGAATTTGGTGTTCGAGGATGAGGCAATTCTCACAATAATACGCGAGTACACCAGAGAATCCGGCGTTCGCAATTTGGAGCGTGAGATTGCCAATATATGCCGAAAAATTGCCCGCAAAGTGGCTGGGGGCTATACAGAGCGGACCGTCGTTAGGCGCGAGGATATAGCGTCTTTCCTCGGGCCGGGCAAGTATCGATACGGCGTGGTTGGAGAAAAAGACGAAGTTGGAGCGGCAACCGGTCTTACATGGAGCGAGTACGGCGGCGACGTGATCACCGTGGAGGTAACGCTTTTGCCAAGCCGAGAAGGTCGGTTGCTGTTGACAGGTCAGCTCGGCGATGTTATGAAGGAGTCGGCGCAGGCCGCGCTGAGCTACTGCCGCTCCCGCGCTAAGGCGCTGAATATCGACCCGGGCTTCTACTCTGAAACGGAAGTGCACATCCACGTTCCAGCAGGTGCCATCCCCAAGGACGGTCCCTCTGCCGGAATTACCATGGCCACAGCGTTGGCTTCTGCACTTACCAACCGCCCGGTTCGGAAAGATGTGGCCATGACCGGTGAGATCACGCTTAGGGGCAAGGTGCTTCCGGTTGGCGGCATCAAGGAAAAGGTTTTGGCTGCCCACCGTGCGGGCATTAAACGCGTTATCCTACCCAAAGAGAACGAGAAAGACCTGGATGAAATTCCGCAGCATGCTCGCCAGGAGTTGGAATTGAAGCTCGTGGAGCATATGGACGAGGTCCTTGAAGTGGCTTTAGTTCCAAGCTAGATTCTGAAAATCTTAAAGCTGGTTGAGTGAGCGGCTATGAGTTCAGAAATTAGGAACAACGAGGTGCTTCCAAAGGCTTACAACCCGAAAGATGTAGAGGAAAGGATATACCGCTTTTGGGAAAGCTTGGGCGTTTTTAATGCCGACGTAGATTCTTCGCGCACTCCTTACTGCATCACTATTCCCCCTCCCAACGTTACAGGCGACCTTCATATGGGCCACGGTCTGCAGCACGCCATTCACGATACAATCGTGCGGTGGAAGCGGATGCAGGGCCTGAATGTTTTGTGCTTGCCAGGCACCGACCACGCTGGCATCCCGACGCAGATGTTGGTGGAAAGGAAGCTGGCTTCGGAGGGCATATCCAAGTACGATTTGGGCCGCGAGAAGTTCCTTGAGAAGATGTGGGAGTGGAAGGAACAGTACGGTGGAAACATTTTGCGCCAGCTCAGAACAATGGGATGCTCGTACGACTGGCGCCGCGAGCGGTTCACCCTGGATGAAGGCTACGTTCGCGCTGTTCTGCAGGCTTTCGTTGATTTTTACAACAGGGGCTGGATATACCGGGGCGCAAGGGTAATCAACTGGTGCCCTTCGTGCATGACGGCGCTGTCTGATCTGGAGGTGCGGCACGAGGATACATCCGGACATCTTTGGCACATAAGATATCCGCTGTGCGACACCGATGGCAACCCAGATGGTTCAGATTATGTGGTTGTAGCAACAACGCGTCCGGAAACTATGCTGGGCGATACCGCTGTTGCCGTTCATCCAGATGACCCAAGGCACGCAGATAAGATCGGGCGCACGGCCATCCTCCCGCTCATGAACCGCCGCATTCCAGTGATTGCGGACCCCATTCTTGTTGATCCGGAGTTCGGGACAGGTGCTGTGAAGGTTACCCCAGCCCACGACCCAAACGATTTCGAAGCGGGACAGCGCAACGGCCTCCCGCACGTGGTGGTTATCGGTAAAGACGGCCGCATGACCGAAGCAGCAGGTCGCTTTGCCGGTTTGGACCGCTATGAGGCGCGCAGGCAGATAGTGGAATCTTTGGAAGAGCTTGGCCTTTTGGAGGGAATCTCGGAGCATCAGTTTTCAGTTGGGCACTGCGCTCGGTGCAATACGGTCATCGAACCGCTGTTGTCGGATCAATGGTTCCTGCAGATGCACGAGCTGGCGAAGCTGGCCATAGAAGCTATTGAGAGCGGAAAGGTGCGCTTTGTCCCGGAGCGCTTTGCGGATCAAACCACAGAGTGGTTGCGGGGTATACATGACTGGTGCTTGTCGCGGCAGATATGGTGGGGCCACAGGATTCCAATCTACACCTGCACATCCTGCGGCGAGGTCACGGCTTCGGTTGACGCCGTTCTGAAGTGTCCCAAGTGCGGGAGTAGCGCTGTTGAGCAGGATCCAGACGTTCTGGATACTTGGTTTTCGTCGGCGCTTTGGCCGTTTGCGGTTTTGGGATGGCCGGACAGCACTCCCGAGCTTGAGTATTTCTACCCAACCGATCTGCTTATAACAGCGCGCGACATCCTGCGCTTATGGGTGGCGCGAATGATTATGATGAGCTGTCACTTTCTGGAGAAGATCCCGTTCCGGGAGGTGTACGTGCACGCAACGGTGCTGGCTAGGGATGGCCGCAGGATGAGCAAATCGTTGGGCACGGGAGTAGATCCGCTGGAGCTTATTGACGGATACGGAGCCGATGCAACGCGCATGGGTTTGCTGTTGATGGCCGCGAAGGGGCAGGATGTGCGCTTCTCCGACGAGAAGATGGAGGCCTCGCGCTTCTTCTGCAACAAGCTTTGGAACGCCAGCAGGTTTGTGTTGATGAACTTGGGTGACGAGCCTGTTTCGATAAGAACGGCGCCTATTCCGGTTAGCTCGTGGCGGCTTGCGGATCGGTGGATAATCAGCAGGCTTTACAGTACCATTGAGAGAGTTAACCGGGCGCTTTCGGAGTATGCGTTTGATGAGGCTGCTCAGGCTATATACGACTTTGTCTGGAGCGAGTACTGCGACTGGTATCTGGAGCTTGCAAAACCGAGGCTTAATTCAGCGTCCCCGGGCGAAGCGGCATTGGTGCGCGGGATGCTGGCTTTTGTGCTGGAAGCGGCGCTGAGGCTTCTGCACCCGTTCCAGCCGTTTGTAACCGAAGAGATTTGGCAGGTGCTGAAAGAGCGCACGGTCGAGCGCGAAAACCTTGGTCCGGCCCTCATAATAGCGCCGTATCCAACTGCGGACGAGGCGGTGCGCGACGAAACAGCCGAGCGGGAATTTGAGCGTCTTATGGAGGTGGTTCGTGCAATCCGCAATCTGCGTGCAGAGGCCGGCGTAGCGGCCGGTCCGCGCGTCAAGTGCTTTTTGGTCCCGGTAGACGATAAGAAACCGCCGGAGGGGTTGGATGAAGCTGTGTCATTCTTGGCAAGGGCCGAGCTGGAGTACACAACGCGCGGAAGTGTACCACAGCCGGCGTTCTCATCCTTAGCAGGCGGCTATGAGGTGTATCTGCCTCTGGAGGGTTTGGTGGATGCGGAAAAGGAGATGGCCCGCCTGGAGGCTGAGATAAGCGCGGCGGAAAAGGAAATAGCGCGCTCGGAAAGCAAGCTTTCGAACCAGCAGTTTATTTCCAAGGCTCCCGCCGAGGTTGTGGAAAAAGAGCGGCGCATCCTTGCGGAGGTTACCGAGAAGAAAAGGCTGGCTGAATCCAGACTTGAGGCCCTTCGGAGGGCGGTTGGAGCCGAGAAGTCCTAGCTTCACCGCCACCTGAAACCGTGCAGTATTTCTTCCATGTTAGCCCTCCATTTCGGCTCTGCGGAGGCAGGGGAAACCTGCTGTACCAGCAGAGCCGTTGCTTTTGGACCGTCGAACACTGCGGCACGAATCCACAGGGATTTTTGGTTTGCATCGGTTACCACTGCCTCGATGAGATGGGCTGGTTGGCGCGAAAAGGCTGTGTCTTTTTCGCTTACCACCTGGTAGCTTTCCGATGTTTCTTCGAACTGCTTCAGGTAGTTCATGGCGATGCGTCGGGGCGTGTGCTCAGCCCGCTTTTTTAGGAGCATGAAGCGCACACTGACAAACCGCTCGTTCTGCGGTTGCAGGACAAGTTCTCTTAGGTATTTAGTGCGGCGCACTTGCGCTATATTCCAGCCTTTTGGTGCGGACAGCGCGAAGCCGTATCGGATGTCGGTGTAAGCGCCGAACCTCACGGGCCGCGTTTTTGGGCTTGGGGTGAGCAGGGGTTTTGCGGCTAGCACTATTAAAACCACCACGGCCACTGCCAGCCAGAAAAGCTTGGGTTTAAAGCGTCGATTAGCCAAGTTGGTTCCTCCCTGCCACTAGTTCGCGGGAAACGCGGCACTTCCTGCGTTGATGCTGGCGGCAGGAAGGCAGCTTGCAGGGTGGAAAACTGTTCCTGTGATTCAAAATTTTTCAGGAGGATGTTATGGTTCGCGTCGCAATGCTTAGCTTTGCCCACGTGCATGCGGATGGATACGCAAGGCAGATATCTGAAAATCCAGAGGCGGAAATAACCTGCATTTGGGACCATGATATGGAGCGTGGAAAGGCGGCCGCGGAAAGATGGAAAGTTCCTTTCTGTCCCGATCTAGACGCTGTGCTTTCCAACCCTGATGTGGACGCTGTGGTGCTGAATTCGGAAACCGATCGGCACGCGGAGTTGATCTTGGCCGCGGTAGCGCATGGGAAGCACGTGTTCACCGAGAAAGCGCTGACGGTAACAACCAAGGATGCCGATAAGGTTGTAAAGGCTGTTAAGGACGCCGGTATTAAGTTCATGATTTCCCTGCCGAGCCGCTGTGCTCCTGAAACCCTGTTCATGAAGCGCCTGATCGACGACGGCATACTCGGAGAGATAACGCTGATGAGGGCCAGGATAGCGCACAGTGCGGCTTTGGACAAATGGTTCCACGGAGGCAGTGCTTGGTTCGGCGATGCCAAGGCCGCCGGCGGCGGGGCCTTGTTTGATTTGGGATGCCATACTGTTGACATCATGCGCTGGTTCTTGGGCGAACCCGAGGCCGCTGTTGCCCGCGTGAGCAATTTCTCCGGAAGCTACAATATAGACGACAACTGCGTTATGGTAGTGGAGTTCAAGAACAAGGCGATAGGCATTTTGGACGTTTCGTGGGTTCACAGAGCAGGCCCCAACCTTAGAGAGATATACGGAACAGAGGGCTGTGTTGTGCAGGGCATGCCCGGTCAGCCTTTGGTTTACACAAGCCGCAGGGTGAGGCCGCTTGAGCAGAACGCCTGGATATCGCCGACGGAACTGCCGAAGCCTCTTCCATCGCCTATGAACCAGTGGATTGCGGCGATTTTGCGAAACGAGCCGATGACGATCACTGTGGAAGACGGGCGCAACCTTACGGAAATGCTGGAGGCCTGCTACTTGGCGGCAAGGGAAGGAAGGGAAGTGCATTTCCCTTTGGGGTAGACAGCTGTCGCAGTGCAGAGCTTTCTAATTGGGCGCCTTTACAAGAGGCGTGAATACTTCGGCGCATCCCAGCGCAGAGTTTTGC
Source organism: Armatimonadota bacterium (assembly GCA_049969055.1). Classification (GTDB taxonomy): domain Bacteria; phylum Armatimonadota; class DTGP01; order DTGP01; family JBMFPP01; genus JBMFPP01. The sequence goes on from JBMFPP010000092.1 coordinate 6,404, forward strand.
TTGAGTGAATTCCCTTCCGGGAACCAGAAGGTGCAGGTCGAAAGACGTCGAAAATAAGCGTACTAAAATAAAAACGGCTTTAAGGAGGCTGCGGGTGGGCCATCGCGTTACTCTAATTCCAGGTGACGGAACAGGTCCCGAGCTAATGAATGCCGCTCGAAGGGTGATAGAGGCCACAGGCGTTGACATCGAGTGGGAGGTTCATGATGCGGGGCTGGACGTTATGGAGAAATACGGAACCCCGCTTCCCGAGCACGTTTTGGAGTCCATACGTCGGAACAAGGTTGCTTTCAAAGGTCCGATCACAACGCCGATAGGGACAGGCTTTAGAAGTGTGAATGTGGCACTGCGCCAAGAATTGGGTCTTTTTGCATGCGTTCGCCCGTGCAAGTACTATCCGGGTGTACGGTCGCGCTATACGAATGTGGATTTGGTGGTCATACGCGAAAACACCGAGGATCTGTACGCCGGCGTGGAATTCGATCTCGGCACACCGGAGGCGGCGCATATTATCGAGATGGGGAAGGGGAAGATAAAGCCCGACTCTGCCATTTCCATAAAGCCCATATCGGTAACCGGCAGTAGGAGGATTGTTGAGTTTGCCTTCGAGTATGCGCTGAAGAACGGCCGACGCAAGGTTACGGCTGTGTCGAAAGCCAACATCATGAAATACACCGATGGGTTGTTCTTCAAGGTGGCCCAGGAGGTAGCCGCAAAGTATGAGGGGCAGATCGAGTACGAAGAGCGCCTGGTTGATAACATGTGCATGCAGTTGGTTCAGAAGCCCGAGCTGTATGACGTGCTCGTGATGCCGAATTTGTACGGGGATATTATTTCGGACCTGTGCGCCGGGCTTGTGGGCGGCTTGGGGGTTGCTCCCGGGGCGAACATAGGCCCAGACGCCGCTGTTTTCGAGCCGACCCATGGATCGGCGCCTAAGTACAAGGGCCTTAACAAGGTGAACCCCACAGCATTGATATTGTCGGGGGTGATGATGCTTAGGCACCTCGGTGAAAATGAGGCGGCGGATCGGGTGGAGTCAGCTGTTGCATCGGTTATTGCGGAGGGGAAGTACGTTACTTACGATCTGAAGGAAAACAGGGACGATCCAACTGCTGTCGGAACATCTGAAATGGCGGATGCAATCGTCGAGCGAATTAAGCACGGGTGAGCGCGCTTTAAGCGCTTGGGCGAGCCAAACCGTTCGCGAGACCCGAGGGATTTTGAAACCGCGGGTATGGGATGATTCATCCATGCTCTTCAACTGTGGCGAGGTTGGCAATGTCTAAATGTTTTGACGAGGAAATGGAGAGCATGCCGAAGCGCAGGCTCCTTAGCCTCCAGCTGGAGCGGCTTAAGAGCCTGGTAAGCAGAGCCTACTCGTCGAGCAGGTTTTACCGAGCTTTGTACGATGAGGGTGGAGTTACACCGGACGATATCAAGTGCATAGACGACATCCAAAACCTGCCGTTTTTGGACGAACAGGCTCTGCGAGATGCATATCCGAACGGTTTGGCTCTTGCGCCTCGGCGGCAGTTCAGGGAAGTGTCTGGCTGTTTGAACGGCGGCGCGCCCGCTTTGGTTTTTCTCACCCGGAAGGATCTGAGGTACAGAGCCCAACTGTGCGCCCGAAACTTGGTGGCGGCCGGACTGCGCGAAGGCGATGCGGTTTTGAATTTGGTACCAAGCGGTGTGGGCTTCCAGGGGCATGGATACGATGCCGGTGCGTACGCGGCCGGAATGATGGTTGTTCCGAGG
>JBMFPP010000093.1:0-8079 GCA_049969055.1 Armatimonadota bacterium
GAGCAGACCCTGTGCCAACATGCCGTAAGCAACAACGCTCACACCAAGTTCCGCGCGGTACGCCGCGATTTCCGCTTCCAAACCGCGATCGAGCAGGTTGTAAAGCAGTTCGACGACGCATACCGGCGATATGGAATGCGCTTGGCGCGCAATGTCGATTGGGAAGTTGGATAAACCGATATAGCGAATTTTACCCTGCTGTTGGCACTTTTGAAGGGCCTCTAGGGTATCGTAGATGGGGGTTTTAGGATCCGGCCAGTGGATGCAGTATATGGGAATACACTCTATGCGAAGCCGCCGCAAGCTGTTTTCCAGCGCTTCAACAACATGGGCTGGACTGCTGTCTCGAAAAGTAAGAGCCCTTTCTCTGCCTGGAACTTTTTTCCAATTGATGCCGAACTTCGTGATGATTGTCACTTGGTGGCGATGCGGCCCAAGCGCTTGCGAAAGTCTGGTTTCGGAAAGCCCCAGGCCGTAAACGTCTGCTGTGTCAAAGAGGTTAATACCCAACTCCAACGCTTTGTGAACAACGGCTTCGGCTGCGTGTTCATCAACGTATCCCCAATCAACCCCGCCAAGAGGTTCACAGCCAAGGCCAATTTTCGACACAACAAGGTCTGTATTCTTCAGCCTAACGTACTCCACGACTTACCTTCCCCAAATCTTTGTTAGAATTTTGAAGATCGTCAGCACTATCAGGCGTAGATCCAACCAAAACGAGCGCTCGGCAACGTACTTCAAGCGCATCTGATTTTTCACCGGCAGCACTTTTTCTTCGTAAACCCTATCGGCGTCCTCGCTTCCAAGAACCTCAGCCAGGTCGGAATATTCAATGGATGAGAAGTCGGTTATGCCCGGCCGCACCGAAAGAATTGCTTGCTCTTGGAGGGTGTATTGGCTTGTATACTGGGGCAGCTCTGGGCGCGGCCCTACCAAACTCATTTCGCCTTTTATGACGTTGAGGAGCTGTGGAAGTTCATCTAGCTTGTACTTTCTGAGAAAGCGCCCCACCCGGGTTATCCTGGGGTCGTCTTTGGCAGTGCTTCCACCACCAATCGATTCGGCATTTTGGACCATCGTTCTGAACTTGAAAATTCTGAAAGGCACTCCATAACGTCCGGTTCTGACACCGCGGTAGAACACAGGACCCGGTGAATCCAGTTTTACGGCAATGGCGATAGCCGCAAAAACCGGCCAAAGCACGGTGAGCGCAAGCACAGACACCGCTAGATCGAATATGCGCTTTGCGACATCCTGGGCGTGCTTTTGATGTGAGTTTACAACCATTGCTCAATAAAAAAGTTGCGTCGGGAAGCGCGGTTGTTCGGGACAAGCTTTGGCTCAATAGAAGGGCTGAGGCGCCGGTTGTACTTCTGCATTAGGGCTTGACGAAAAATGCCCCGCCGCGTCCGTCGAGCTGTATGGCCGCGTTTATCTTTCTGCTGCTTAGAAACTCATTGGTGGCTTTTTGGGCACCGTAGCACGAGCAGTAATCATCGATAATAACGTATCCCCCCGGGACCACACTGTCGTAGAGATTTTCCAAACAGCATTTTGTGGATTCGTACCAATCGGCGTCGATTCGAAGCACGGCTATTTTGCCTATGCGGCCGCAGTTTGCTGGCAGTGTATCCTGAAACCAGCCTTTCACCATGGTAACATCTTCCGGGTTAATGCGCAGCTTTCGGAAGAAAAGATCCTGCACCTGCTCGATGGTTCCCAGGCAGGAACCGCGCGAAAGCGGACGGATGTGGGTGCCTGTTGCTTTTGTGCCGGGAAAAAAGTCTTCTACGGTAGGGTCCGGCAGTCCTTCGAAGGAGTCGAAGAGCCACAATTTGCGTCTTTGCCCCAAGGCAACGCAGGTTAGCGCCATAAGCGCAGAGCTTCCACCTTGGGCAACGCCGCATTCCACCAAAGCTCCTTCTATGCCGGTGCGCAGGACCGCGCTGACAGCGTCGAACGTGGCGGCGAGGCCTTTCCATCCCACCAGCGAGTAAGGCATTACCCGAAAGATAAGCCAGCTTCGAAGTTGCAGGTCTTTTTGTCCGGTAACTGCATACCACAATGGAAAGCGGAGGAAGAGGACTCGCAAAATAAAGCGGTAGGTTCGAAAAGCTTTTGTAAACAGCGGCTGGAATATAAAAGGTGGAACAACCCTCTCGGAAAAATGCAGCGCCGATCTAACAGCATCCTTGAGAAAAGAAGACCGGCGCCCCAGGACGTCTGCCATTTTACCCCCTCTTTTATGTTAGCAAGACAACTTTCCACATATGGCCCCTGTTATCCTTCTGGCGGTTGGCGGGTATTCAGCAAAAAGCTGTGGAGGCTTCGGCGGACGGGTTCTCCAACAGAGGGTTTGCTTGTGCTGTTGTAAGCCGCAAAAAACTGCTCGATTGAACTGCCAATCGAGCAGTAGTAGACGGCGCTCTAACTTTTAGTGCATCTGTCAGCGCAGGCGGGTTGCGTAAGTAATTCCAAACACAGCCCGGCGGAGACCATCCAACCACCCGGCGGTCAGGTTTAAGCCCATGATGTACAGGCGGGCACCTCCGTTGATTTTGTCACCGTCAAACTCCAACATGGCTGTCAAGTTGCGGCCTACGTCCAAAGAGAAGCCGGCAAACACTCCATCGAGCAAACCGCCTCCAGCTCCCAAGTGAACTCTCGGGTTTACAACCTTGGTTCCACGCATCTTCAAGCTTCGGCTTGCCACAAAGTAGGCTGTGCTCTCCACTTCGTTTGTGGGGTCGTATATCCCCGCGGCCACGGATGTTTTTCCATCTTCTCCGCTCAAAAAAGTGTATTTGGCGAAGAGCATGGTTTCTCTCGGGCCGACTTTGAAGCGCACGTTTGTCAATCCAACCTCAAGCCCTTTGCTTGCACCGAAACTGCCCAAGTAGGTGGTGTGCCTGCCGGCAGCTTGGTTAAGCACGTAGGCTCCTGCTGCAACCTCGCCTGGTCGAAGAGAATCTGCTGTTGGCACAGCCAAGAGCCCTGTGTAACCGTTCATTGAAGGAGCCGCCGCAACTGTGCTTGCCAACAGCAGAAGCAAAGCCGCAAGCACTGGAAAACGCATAGAAGCCTCCTTTCTGTTTTTCAGCAGACGCCTGGCAAATGCCAAGCCTAGCTAGGATGCCTGCTTCCGTAATAATTATGGCGGTACTTCTGATGCGGCTCAGGTGTTTTCACATCTCCTGCTCAAGCAGTTCTTGGCTTCTGAGATCCAGCGCGCGCCAATCCGGTATCTCATATTTCATACCAGTAGTGTCGGTCATCACCACGCGGCGGCTCCTCAACCTTCGTATGTCGGTACGCTCCCGCACGTATATGGTTCTGGGACCCCGATCGGTTTCCAGCTCCCACGTGGTCATTCCGTGAATAGAAACGACGTTTCGGATTTGCAGTATTTTGGGCATTAGGTAAGCAAGTTCAAGCTCCTCCTGCAGTATGCGCTTGGAGGATGGATCCAGCTCGTGAAGATCTCGGATAACCCCTACCTCGCGATTTTCTTTGTTGACAAGGCTTATGTATTTATCTGGAGCTGTCAGCGGGAAAGCCCTAACGGGCTTCAAACCGCTTACGCTTTCTTCGCCAGTGCGGAACAGTGTTAAACCGCCGAAAGGGTCTCTAGAGATGCGGATCTCGGAAGGGTTTAATATGCGGTCAGTACTGGGATTACCGTTCATTTTCAGCCTCCTACTGCCACAACCCTGGAAAGCTCGGCCTGTATATCTACAAGCCTGCGGAAGACTCCGTCTGGCTTTGCCAACAGCTCCTCATGCGTGCCGATCTCAACGATGCGCCCGCTGTCCAGCACAATCAACCTGTCGGCGTTGCGCAGTGTTGACAGGCGGTGCGCGATGGCGATGGTGGTTCTGTTCTTCACAAGCCTGTCTATGGCCTCGCGGATGAGAGCTTCGGTCTCGGTGTCCACGGAGGAAGTGGCTTCGTCAAGGATAAGTATGCGCGGGTTTTTCAGGATCGCGCGGGCGATGGAGATGCGCTGGCGCTCGCCGCCGGAGAGCCTGGCTCCGCGTTCACCAACCATGGTGTCGTATCCCTCCGGCAGTCTCATAATGAAGTCGTGGGCGTTGGCCGCGCGCGCCGCCTCGATAATCTCTTCCAGAGAAGCGTCAGGGCGCCCGTAAGCGATATTTTCTGCAACGCTTCCGTGGAAGAGGAAGGGCTCTTGAAGCACAACGCCTATCTGGCTGTGCAAGTCTTGCAAACTGATATCGCGTATATCAACACCATCGATTTCAATAGAGCCTTGTTGGACGTCGTAGAAGCGGCATATAAGATTGATGGTTGTGCTTTTGCCTGCGCCGCTTGGGCCCACCAGGCCTATCATCTCTCCGGGTTCCACACGGAAGCTGATGTTATGCAGGACAGGGATATCGGGGTCGTACCCGAAGGTTACGTTTTTAAACTCAATGGCGCCTTTAATGCGGGGCATGGGAACGGGGTTTTCCGGGTCTTTCACATCGGGTTTGGTATCCAGAACCTCGAAGACGCGCTGGGCTGATGTTGCGGCCCTCTGCAGGCGCTGGCTCATGCGGCTGATGTTTTGAACGGGGCCGTAGAAGCGCCACAGATAGCTGGTGAAGGCAACAAGCGTTCCCAGGGTAACACCAGGCTGGTTGGTGGCTACCATCCAGCCGCCGTAGCCCCAGATGGCAAGACCCCCAAGAGACATTACGAAACCCGTAGTGGGCCAGAAGGTCGCGAATACCCTGCTGGCGTTTACGCTTGCGTTCATATAATCCATTGCTCGCTCTTGGAAGCGCTGTTCCTCACGGGCCTCCTGGGCAAACGCTTTTACAATCCTCACGCCGGGGATCACATCGCTTAGAAGCGAAAAGATTCGGGATCTGCGCCGCCACATGCCGTGGAACAGGCTCCGACTGCGCCTCATGAAGCGTGCAGTGAGGTATCCCAAAAGGGGCATGGGAAGGAGTGTGATAAGCGCTAGCTTGGCGTTCATGCTGAACATGATGGCGCCTATGACCACCATGGTTAGCAGGTCGCGCAGAAAGTCTTGAAGCCCTTCTGCAAGAAAGTCCTGAAGATTTCCCGTATCAGAGCTGACGCGGTCTATAATCCAACCGGTCTGTTTGCTGTCGTAGAACCCCACAGAGAGCTTTTGTAGATGATGGTAAAGCTCCACACGCAGTTCATATATAAGGCGTTCGCCAAACCAGGCCATCAGGTAGCCGCGCAGGCCGGAGAGGACCGCGCTGGCGGCGTTGGCTGTTAATAATCCAGCAAGAATCCATTTAAGAAGCCCAAGGGCCCGTTTGCCGATAACTTCGTCAACCAAGATGGCCTGCAGATAAGGCTGTACCATATCCACAGCCGTAATCAGAAACATCAACACCAAACTGCCCGCGGCGATGTGCCAGTAGGGCTTCACCCTGGTAAGCAGGCGCAGGATCAGCCGCCGTTTTTCCAGGCATTGGGGGCATACACCAATGTGGGTTGGGATGGGTTTTCCGCACTTGGGGCAGTTCTCTTGGCGGCGGCGCTCCCCGTGATGCTCCGGCGGGAATCCTTCACCGGGGTGCAGACCTTCCAGCGGCTGTGGATTTGGTAACAGCTTTTGGATTTGGTGCACGGCATTGGTTACGGCCTCGTTTTTTGCCCTGGTGAAAAGAAGCAGGGGAACAGCGCGGCTGTCCAGCCTGGCTTCCAGCACGGCTGTCCCCTGCATATCCCGCTTTTGCAGGCCCCGAACTTCCGAAAGGTCAACAGACACCCACTCTTTGCCGTTAGCACCAGGGTTGTAAGAGATCAACTTGCTGTCGGTTGATACAAGCCAAGCCGAGCCGAAGTGGCCCGTCAACAGCAGGTCGCTTTCGCAAACAACTCGGATGGATTCTTTGTTTCCAATGCGCTCGGTTAACTGTTCGCGTACGTGTTCCGGTATTTCACTTTGGTTATCGCCGGTTTCGCGCGGAGCACCGTTTAAGTCGGCAACCTGCATAGCGAACCTCCATAATTGTATTTGGTTTTAAGTTGCCCGGGCTTGGCTCTGCCGCTCCGCCTCCACCAGTTTCAAAGCTATCCAAACCAATATAACCACTCCTATTGCAAACATCACCAGGAATACCACAATAGGGCTCCACTGCACTCTCACAGGTTCTGCCGCCACATCAACAAAGAGGCTTAGGTGGATGTTTTGAACCAACTGCCGGCTGACGGCATTTACCGCGATCGCCGCAAACTGCCCGGCTCCGGCTGCCGCGGCGAGCGCTCGGGTAACGCCCCGCCTCTGGAGCAGGATAAAGAACCACGGAATGCCCGGCGAAATCGCGGTAACCGCGGTAAGCAGGAGCTTTGCCCCGCTGAACATGCTTTCGCGCACGTCGGCCGGCCAAGTTCCGAATACGTACCAAGAGCCCATTGAAGCGAACCACAGCAGTCCTACGGTGTGCACCTTCAAGGCAAATCCGCCGGCCCAGCGCCTGTACTCATCGCCTTCACGCGAGGCCCAGAAGGCGGCATCGAACACGGTGTAGGCAGAAACGGTGCAGATAGCCAAGCCGATCATCATAAGCCAACGCGGCCACAGGGTTGGGTCTCCGGTGTTCAGTGCTGTGCCGAGCGCCGCGCCGGCCAGGTTTGTTTTGCGCCAAAGCTCCTCCCATCCGGAGACGTTCACCATTAGGCTGAACGCGTTGGCGAAGAAAAAGCCGATGATAGTGAACAGAACTGCCGACACCCAGCCTGCGGCTTTGTGCCACGCGAGCAGATTTTGCCCGCGGAGGCCAACAATGTACAGGTACACCCCGTAGTAGGCCAGTGTCAGCATAGGAATAATCGCAAACCACGGCCAGGCCATAAGTATGGTGGCCGGGTAGAACACCTTGTAGTAGGCGGTTTGGAGAAACAGCAGTGGAATGATGCCGAAATTGATTCCCAAGGCCACAATTATCGGCATGCGTTCCATCAGCCGCCTCGACCACACCTTGGCAAGCGGCCCACCAAGCCAGTACGCAAACAGCGCCAGAAAGATCCCTGCATACCAAAGGCTCATGGGCAGTGCGTGAAGTGTGAAACCCAGCACCTTAAAGAAAGCCAGGAACCAATACGGCGCTGGATATCCCAACGGATTTGCAGGAGCGGTTAATTCGTGTGAACCCATTTGTGCCCCCTTTACTGTGCGCCGCGGTGCATGCCTTTGGGGTACGGCGGCTGGATGGACTTCAGATATTTAACCAGCAGTTCGGCTTCCTCATAAGTGCCGGCCCACGGCGGCATGACGAAGCGGACTCTTTCCGGATGCAAGGCTAGATCCCTCAGCATATCTTCCGTCCAGCCGCGAATGTACTGCGCCACCGGGTTGTAGCCAACCGTTGTTGCGTGGCAGTTAGCGCATTGGTACTGGAACAGCACATGCCCAAGCTCAACCTGGTCGGCCTCCGGCAGTGAAAGCAAGCGTCTGGCATCGATCTTTTGGTCGCTTATCACCTGCGGGTATTTCTTGGCTACGTAAGCCTTAGTCCACTTTCCAGCTTCGAAAATCCCTTGGGAGTGGTACTTCGGCAGTTCATCGGCGAGGATTTGGTTGCTCATCACAACGTTGTAGATGATATAGGGCTTGCGAACAGCCTCCCGCAGGTACTCACCGGCCGTGGCCGCCGCCATTCCAGAAGCAAGCAGAAGAACTGCAAGCGCCGGAGACAGCCACGCCGGGTTCTTATATGGGCCGAAGTAGATCATCACAAACACTGCGGCTGTGAACGCGGCCACAAGCGCCATGAACACGTTCAGCACTGGAGCCGCGAGCAGTGCCGCCCTGGCTGAGTCTGGGAGGAAAGCAAACCATCCCGCTCCTCCTACGGCCACCAGAACAGCTCCCAAAAGCGCAGGGCGGGCCGACCGAGACGCTATAAGCTCTCTGAGCTGGGGATCCTGCATCTTAATGCTGGCGTGCAGGTAAACGTACAGGGATGCCAGCAGGAAGGACCCTCCCGTTCTCGTCAAAGTCTGCGGCACAAACTGCGGGTTGAGGAAACCCAGCCAGAAGTTCTGCGTCCGCGGCCACAAACCCGGGTTGAGCATAAAGGACTTGATGCC
>JBMFPP010000094.1:0-8064 GCA_049969055.1 Armatimonadota bacterium
CTGCGAGAGCCGTGTCCCTTCATTTCGAGAACCACGGTGATGCCGCTTTCAGACTCACCAACCATTACCGCCTCGGATTTGTCGGCGAACGCAACGCGGTAATCCTCTCCCAGCAGGTAGCGGATCATGTTAACCTGGTGGATGTAGTAGTTGACAAAGGCGTTGTACCTCTCACCGAACTCCTTGCTCATCCACTCGGGCGGTGTCTCCGGTTCAACTCCTTCGTAAGCAGGAGGTGGGTCACCGGCGTTTATGCCCCACTGGATACCGAACGTCCAGTCTCCCGGCGGCATAGATGCGCGCAGATAGTTCATTGGGCCGGCGGTGCCCGACTGCTTCCACTCTTGAATCTTTTCCACGGCTGCTATCGAAGCCGGAAGCGACCGCTTCATGTATCCCACCATGTAGATAAGGCCTTTTTCCTCCGCCAGTGCGGCCATTCTTCGCGCGTTGTCGAGCCGCAGGCAGATGGGCTTTTCAGTCATTAGGTGCTTGCCGGCGTTTAGAATATCGGTGACGACGGGTGGATGAAGCCAGTATCCCATAATGGCAACAACAGCGTCGATATCCGGCTCCGATTCCAGCATAGCGCGGTGGTTCGGGTAGATGCGCGGGATTCCGTAGCGCTGTGCCACAAGCTCAGCGGTTTTGCGGCGTCCCTCTGCCAGCGCAACGATTTCGCAGTCGGGTATGGTGGCGAAGTTGGCAAGGTGGGCTGTTTGGCCCATGGCGCCGCATCCAACAAACCCGATCCTCACTTTGGTGCGCATATCAGCCTCCTTTCCCGTAGCGTCGAGGGTAAGCTTCGCGGTGAACCGCTTTTGCGGCGGCCACCATCTCCGGATAGGGTGTATCCGTCACCGTTATGAAGCCGATGTTGTAGTTTTCCCCATCCAAAGTGCGTCCGGTGAGCGGCTGGTCAACATACTGGAACCAGTGACAACCGACGAGCGCGGGATTATCTATAACCGAGCGGAGGTAGTCTTTGTACATGGCGGCGCGTTCTTTCTGGCTTTCGGCGGCCACGAGGCCGGTGTGGAACATCCCCCTGTCCAGCGCACCGAAGTGGAATTCACCGATTATGCACGGCTTGCCCAGCTTTTCCAAAAAGCCCCAGGCGGTGGGGTCAACCCTTGGAGCGTATATGTTGAAGCTGACGACGTCGCAGTACTCGGCGGATGCTTCCACTGCTTCTGGTGTTCTCCAGGCGAAGCGGCAGCCGAGGTAGAGGTGGTTCGAGTCATGCTTTTTAAGTTCATCTCGAATGGTGCGGAAATACTGAACAGCCAAGCTTTTCACAAAAGCGCTTAAATCTGGGTGTGCGGAGGCTCCGAGCGGCTTTTGGGGTTTAAACGGGGCTTCCAATGCGTTCCAGCTTGGGAAACTAGTTCCCCAAGCTCTGTTTAGTTTGGCGATATCGCCGTACTTCGCTTTAAGCTGGGCAAGGAATGCCTGCTTGGCGGGAGAGTTTGCGGGCTCCGCCAGTGCGCCGTAGGCAAGGCCGTACCGTCCGCCGTCGTCGCCCCAACCGCCCCAGCTGAGCTCGTTGTCCACGAAGTAGCCGATGCACCAAGGGTCGTTTTTTACCCTGGCGATCAGCGGTCTTAAGCTTTGAGATACGCTTTGGGCGAACTTCGGGTCGAACGGGTCGTGCATTCTGCCCCAGTAATCGGAGCCACTGCTGACGCGAGCGTGCTCGCCGTTGATGTGGGCTGTGGCAACGTAAGGCACCCTGCCGTTGCTGTACAGAGCCCAATCGGACCAGTTTGCGATGGTGTTAAAGCCCCAGGCTTTGAGGCGCCTTAGGGTTATGTCGAACCAGGTTTTGGCGAAGTCAGGGCCGTACTTGCGCTCTAAGTTGGCGGCGAAGAAGTTGAAGGTTTCACCCTGCTTCACAGGCCCCATAAGCACGTTTGAGACGCGCCCGAAGTACTTTGCAAGCGGGGCGTTCTTAGGAGGAACCCAGAGGAACATGTATTCCCGGCCGGTGATTATGGTATCTGAGTAATAGGTAACGCAGTCCATGCCGATAGAGAAGAAGAGGTATCCATCTGGGTCAACCAGCCACCATTTGCCGTTTACTTTTTCGGTGCGGAAAAACCCGGTTGCTTTGAGGCGCGGACCGTGCTTCCAACCGCCGAACCGGTCTCTGCCGGGGAGTTCGGGTTTGGCTTTCAGCTCGGCCTCTTCTTGGGCGCGGCGGGCGGCAAACTCCTCTGCGTTTTTGATCTTGCCCGGCCAATCGGCCTTTGCATACTGGCCGAACTCATCAACAATGCCGTTCAGCGGCACCAGGTAGTGCAGCAGTTGGATGTCGTCTAGAAGCAGTGGCACCGGCGACTTTGGGGCGTGCAGGAAAACCTGAAACGCCACGATGTTGCCCAGGTTGATATCCCATTGGTTTACGGAGCTCAGCTGGGTGTAGCCGGAAACAACCGGCAGTCCGCGCATGCCGTAGTTCATCGGAGCGGGGCCCAAATAAAGAACGAAATTTGCCGTTCTGCCGGGTTTGATGGAGCCGGTCCCTTGGCGGCAGTGGACTATACCGTTTGCGGATGGGTCGTCGTCAACGCGCACACCGAATTCCACAGGCTCGGACCCCGGGTTGGTGATTTTGATGGCCAGACCCGTGAAGCCACTCCAATTCCAAGGCTTTTGAGGCGCGAAGGTAACGTTCGGCCATTCGGCGGGATGGAACTCCACCCGCAATGCGCGCCCGCCGCGGACTGACTGAAGCCTGGTCTGCACGTTGTTCCGCTTCAGCATGCTCAACTCTTCCTCTTTCTCGAAGCTGAAAAGAGTGCGCGGCTCGTTCGGTGCCGCGGCTGTCAGCGCGATTGTCGAGAGCGCGATGCATATGCTGGTCATGGTTAACCTCCTCAAAACTGCTTTTGCCATGGATGATTTCTCCTTTTCGTCACCGTTGGGCGGCGGCCTCACAATTCTGACATAAACTCAAAGATGCGGTCGCCTGATCCGGGCAAACCCTCGTGGCCAAAATCCGGGTAAATGATAACATTCTTCTTTGAGCGTATCTTGTTGTAAGCGGCGAATTGGGTTGACGGCGGACAGACTGTATCCATCAGGCCGGTGAACATCAACACCTCGGCTTGTATACGGTGGGCCAGGTGCTGGTTGTCTATATATCCCAGCGTGGTGAAGATCTCATTTTCGCGCTGGTGCGTTGGGTCGAACAAACGGAAGAAGGTGCGAATCTCCTCGTAAGCGGCAACAGCCAGATCCATCTCCCAAACCCTTAAATAGTCGCAGAGGAAAGGGAAAACAGGTGCCGCGCGCTTGATGCGGGGCTCCAAAGCGGCGCAGGCAAGGGTTAAGCCGCCGCCCTGAGAGCCGCCTGTGGCGCCGACGCGGTCCGGATCCACCTCAGGGAAGCTCATCACGATGCGGGCAAGCTGTGCGCAGTCAAGGTATATTTGGCGGAAGAGGAGCTTGTGCGGCCCCTCCTCCAGGCCGCGGATTATGTGGCCGCGGAGGGTGTTGCCGCGGACGCCTCCTACGTCTTCGGAAAGCCCTCCCTGGCCGCGGCAGTCTAAGGCGGCTACCGAGAAACCCATTGCTACATAGTTCAGCTTGTCGGTCCAATCTCCGCTGTTGCCGGAGTAGCCGTGGAACATAAGGACAGCGGGATGTGGCGCATGGGCGTTTTTGGGCCTTAGGTATTTGGCGTGGATCCGTGCGCCGCCCACACCGGTGAAGTAAAGATGAAAACATTCAGCAAAATCGACTTTGAGGGGGTGGGGAACGAGTTCAACTTTGGGGTCCACGGCATGCATTTCTGCGAGGGCCGCATCCCAAAACTCGTCTATGTCCGGCGGGCGGGGATTGCGGCCCTGGTATTCGAAAAGTTCATGCAAGGGTATGTCAACGATCGGCATAGATTACCTCTCCGCAAACAATTTTGAGTTGCAAACAAGTGCAGGTAAGCAAGAATCTTTTCTCCCATTCGAGCGTTTCTGCGGCGCCGGCGCGGAAACCTTTCCGACGAACGAAAACTGTTCACCGAGATTTTAGTGGTTGCTTGGTGTTCTTGCCCTTGCCCCCTAACCCCTCTCTTGCAAGCGGGCAATGGAAACCAGGCATCCTTCTCTTATCAAAGAGTGGGAGAAGGGCAGGGGTGAGGGCAAGAGAGTATCCATCAGCTCATTGTCAGAGCTTTGAAAAGCCCTGTTAGGGCCGCATTTGGATTGACGGGGGTTTGTGGGGTGATGTATAATTTGGTGACATCCGGCAGGTGGAAAACAGCTCCGGCGCGCCGCGAAAATCGGTTCATCTGATTATTGCGGCTGTTTTTGTGGGCCGGGTTTGTCTAAATTAGGGGCGCGAGCACAAATGCCTTTGACTGATTCTAAGCACATCATTTGGTGCCGCACTAGAAGTGGCATTATCCGGTTTCTTCAAAGGCGTTTTTTCCTGCACGTCAGAGTGTCCTCATATACAGCCTCTTCGCCGGTGTTTTCTTTGCACAGCCTCAAATACGGAGCCTGACCTATGAGTTTTCTGGAAAGATACGATCCTAATGCCCAAAACCGATTGGTTCCTCCAGCCGGGCCGGCGGCGGAGTTTCCTGAGGCGCCGCTAACCGAACCCGAGGTGAGGGATCTTCGGGATATCTTGGCAGTCATCTGGAGATATAAGTTCCTGATTCTGTTAATCTTTGCCGCGAGTGTGCTGATCGCGGCTTTTGTAACATCTAGGCAGGTTCCTATCTACCAGGCTACGGCCAAGATACTGGTGGATACAGGCCCCACACAGCCGGTTTCCAGCGAGGGATTTGGGGCTATTTCAGAAATGCTGGGGGCGGGGCGCTCTCGCTCCATACAAACCCAGGTTGAGGTTTTGCAAAGCTACCCCATCCTTGAAAGTGCTTGCAAGCTCCTCGGAAGAAAGCTTGATCCGGACCGCCCTCCTTCTGTAAGGGCGCAGAACATTCGCGACACCGATATTATAAAAGTTGTGGTGGAAGACCCCGATAAGCGCTTTGCCGCCAGTTTGGCCAACGCTATAACCTCCGCTTACATTTCAAGAAGTCAGGCGGCCAACAGGCGGGCCGCAACCAATACCAAGGAGTTCCTGCGGGGGGCGTTGGAAAAGCAAAGGCGCGCTTTGGCAGATGCAGAGAACCGCTTGAAGGCATACAAGGAAAAGACCGGCGTTGCTTCGATAACAGATGAGATAACCAACCGCATGAAGAGATTGGCCGCTGCGGAGGAAGAACTGGCGACGGCCGAAACGCAGGTTCGCTCTTTGGAAGGTCAGCTGCGAGCAGTTGAGGATATGCTTTCGAAAGCCGAGCAGACTTACGTTCGTGAGACAGTGAGCTCGTCTAACCCGCTCATATCTGCCATGAGGGACAAGATTGCTTCGCTGGAAATTCAAAGGGCGGGCCTGCTGAAGGAGTATCAACCCGATACGCCCGAGGTGCAGGCCATCGACGACCAGATAGCCAAAGCCAGGGAAACGCTTCAGCAGGAGCTCAGGAGAGAGATGATCTCCAGCGGCCAAACAATAGCCGCAAACCCGGTGCGTTTGGACCTGATACAGCAGGCTGGAAAACTGCGCGCAGAGCTTGAAGCACAGAAAGCGCGGGTTCTGGCCATTAGGCCGATTGTGGAAAAAGAGCGCTTGGCGGTGAGCGAGCTTCCCAACAGAGAACGCGGAATTGTGGCTTTGGCAAGAGAGGTTGCTAACCTGGAGCGGGTTTACGAGGAGCTGAACAGCAAGTACCAGGAGGTAAGCGTTGCCGAGCAGGCAAAGCTGGCCTCAGCAAGTCTTCTGGAACCTGCACGTGTGCCGAGGAGGCCGATTAAACCGCGCCCCATTCTAAATCTGTTCTTGGCGGCCATAGTGGGTCTCACCGTGGGGCTAATGCTGGCTTTTCTGCTGGACCACCTGGATGATACCATAAAAGGCACCGAGGATGTTGACCGAAATGTTGGGCTGCCCACCCTTGGAGCGATTCCGGTTCTCCCCAAGAGCTTGGGCTCGGTACCGATAATTATGGGCGCCTCGGATAGAAGTGTGATGGCGGAAAGCTTTAGGCTTCTGCGCAGTAATATTCGCTTCGCCAGCCCAGATCGCCCTCTTAAATCTTTGATGATCACCAGCCCCGGCGCCGGCGAGGGGAAAACCACCACCGCTGTTAACCTGGCGGTTGCGTTGGCAACAAACGGACTGAAAGTTATCCTGGCTGACATGGACCTGCGCAAACCGTCGATCGGCAAGGTGTTCGGGCTGAAACGCGACAGAGGCTTGACCAATGCGGTGCTGGGAGATCTCCCCATCGAAGAAGCCCTTCAAGATACGAAGGTGGAGAACCTGCGCGTTCTGCTTGGTGGGCCTTTACCGCCCAATCCACCGGAGTTTCTGGATTCAGAGCGGTGCCGAGCGGTGATTAACCAGCTGAAGCAAATGGCGGACTTCTTGGTGATCGATACACCTCCGGCAAGCTTTCTGACCGACGGCATGATACTGGCCTCGCAGGTGGACGGCGTTTTGGTGGTGGCGAATCCACGCCGCACAACGCGGCACGCTTTGCGCAGGGTTGTAGAACAGCTTCTCCTAGCCAAGGGCAACATATTGGGCGTCTGTCTGAACCGCATGCAGCCCGGCGGCAGGGAGGGATACTACTATTACTACAGCTACTACTACGGATATTACCACTACTACGGAGATAACGGTTCGAAGCAGAAAGGTAGAGAGGCAAGGGGCATCAAGGGCTTCCTAAAGCGCCTCCCCGGGTTTGCCGGTAAAGAAGCACGAACCAGCTCAGAGCCGCCCGATCAAACTGAAGGCAGTGAGGAGGCTTCCTCGTAGTCGCTTCGGTTTGATCTGAAAACATGCATTGCTCCAGCGCCGGACTGCCCGCGGCTGGTGCAACCACGTAGGGGTAATCTTTTTGTGACTGCCCTATACTTGCCTTTACTTCCAGATCCTCTCCTAGCTCTGGGCCATTTTTCACCACAGGCCTCTTCTCAATTTCAGGAGCAAAGCTCCGATCGTTCCCTCAGTAGGAAAGCTGGGGAGCGAAGGGATGCGTTTAGAAAAAATGCACTTCGCTTTTCCCGGATGGTTTGCCCAAGAAACCGTTTTCCTTCGCATACGCCTTTTGTTGCGGTGCCGGCAAATTTGCTATAATGGGGCAGATTTGAAAGCTATTTCAGAAGAGCTTGGTTGGAGGTTTTTTGAGGATGGATGACAGCCGGCCTGATGGTCGCGGCCCGGAAGAGATGAGGCCAGTTAAGATAACAAGGGGTTTTCTTAAGTATGCTGAAGGATCCTGCCTCATAGAAGTCGGCGATACTAAGGTTGTTTGCAGTGCCTCAATTGAAGATCGGGTGCCGCAGTTTCTTAAGGGTACCGGAAGCGGCTGGATAACTGCCGAGTACGGGATGATACCGCGCTCCTGCAAAACCCGAAGCCAAAGGGAGATTTTAAAACCGTCCGGCCGTCACCAAGAGATACAGAGGTTGGTCGGAAGGGCACTGCGCTCAGTAGTGGACCTGAAGGCAATAGGAGAACGCACCATCTACATAGACTGCGACGTGATACAAGCCGACGGCGGAACGAGAACCGCATCCATCACCGGCTCTTATGTGGCCCTTGTGGAATCTTTAGATTTCCTGCGCAGGGAAAATCTGATCAGCAGACTGCCGCTGTACGATATGGTTGCCGCGATAAGCGTCGGCATTGTTGGCTCGCAGCCGCGCCTTGACCTTTGCTACGAAGAGGATTCCATTGCCGAAGTGGATATGAATGTGGTTATGACGGATTCGCGAAAGCTGGTTGAAGTTCAAGGCACCGCCGAGGGTATGCCGTTTTCTCGCGAAACACTGAGCCGGCTTTTGGACCTGGCGGAAAAGGGTATAACCCAGCTTTTAAATATACAAAGAGAAGTCCTTGCCGATATTTTGATGAGATAGCGCATCGATGATTGAGATTGTAGCCGCAACGCGCAACGCCGGGAAGCTAAGGGAACTGCGCCAGCTTGTTGCGGATCTGCCGGTGGTGGTGCTTTCTGCCGATGATGTAAACCTGCCGGAGGTG
>JBMFPP010000095.1:0-8042 GCA_049969055.1 Armatimonadota bacterium
GTTATCGATGGTCCTGAGCTTGATGTAGAGTATTCGTTCGGGGAGTTTCGGAAGTGGCTTGGCGAGATCATCGAGGCGCACGGCGGGAGAATAGAGAGCGCGGCCGGAGATGGGGTAATGGCCCAGTTTGACGATGACCGGGCGGCGGTTAACGCGGCAAAGCAGATTCAGGAGGATCTGCCGCTGTTCAATGCAACCCAGAACCGCTTGGCCACACCGTTCCGCGTTCGGTGCGGAATCAGCGCCGGAGAAGTGCCTGTGGGCCAAGAGCTTGGTTTACGGGATGTTCAAAGCCCTCCGGTGTACCGCGCGGCGGTGCTTCAGAAGCGCGCAGAGCCCGGAGATATTGTTGTTGACGCCGAGGTTGCGCCGACAGCTCTATTGGTGCTCGGCCATATTGCACCAGTGGACGACGCCGGCGGAGAGGATGCCTACTCTTGGAAGATCGGCCTGCGCGAGGGAGGGGTTGGATAGGTTCTAAACCGCGGTTTTAGGTGCCATCGATTTGGAGAGTTTTGCCAAGGCTATAAAATTTCTCGCGGCATGCTCCCCATAGGTGCCCGAGGTGGTGCCGCCGAGTATAAACCCATCCGGGCCGGCTTCTTCAATCAGCTCTGCGCCCATGCGGAGCACCTCTTCTTCCGGAAGTTTGTCCAGCACCTCCATATCGTCCAGATTGCCCAACAGGCACACGCGGCTGCCGATGCGCTTTTTGGCATCGGCCATTTTTACGTCGCCCCAAGGCGGGGCCTCGAGGGGGTCCAGTGAATCCATTCCTAGGTCGGCCACAAGCTCCAGCCAGCGGGACAGGGGGCCGTGGTTGTGGTAGTGGGCCACAGCCCCGTATTTGTGAATGGTGTGGATAAGCTCGGTATCGTAAGGGCGTACAAGGCGCTCGAAGCCCTTTGGACCAAGTTGGACGGTTACGTACTCTCCGCCCACCAAGCGAAAAGCATCTACCCCCATGCGGCAGAGGGTTTCCACATAGTCGATAAGCCTTTCCGATGCAACGGCTGTAAGCTGTTCCACCAGATTTGGATGGTCTGCCCACATCAAACAGAAATCCTGCGGCGAGAACCAAGACGCCGGCAGGCATACTGCGGTCCCGATGCCCACCATTACGAGGCCTTCGTCTCCCAGTTTACTGCGCCATTTGTGGTAGTGCGAGAGGTCCGGCTCCGGCAGGCGGTACGGGATTGAGAGGAAGCGCTCCACATCTTCCGGGCTTTTCAGGGGGTATTCGATGGGTGCAGAGGTGACTTTTGTGCGTTTGTACCTCTGCGTCAGGGTTCCTTTGGGCGTGTGTATCAAGGTAACGGTGGTATCGTCTTCTGAATGCGATTCCACGCGACACTCGGCGCCCAGGAATGGGTCGGCGCCGGATGACGCATCTATTATAGGGTCAGTGTGGGAGATGAGTTCCGCCGCCAGGGGGCTGGCTGGATCGAGCCTGCCGAGGCCGAAAGGTGCCACCGGCACTCTGTCCGGCGTTTCTCTTCTTATGGCTGTTAGCAGGCGCTCGCGGGATGTCATCGGTGCTAGGTGTAGGAACCGTATTTGTGCACAAGCTCGATTACGCGGCAGTACTGCTGGAAGCTGACGTCGTCTGGCACCGAGTGGTCGGAATGGTATATGTAGCCGCCGCCCTGTTTGGCGAACGTGATTTTAGTGCTGATCTCTTCTTCTATAACAGCAGGGTCCGGGTGGCTCATTTTGCGAACGTCGATGCCGCCCATAAAAGCAAGGCGGTCGCCGTACTGCTTCTTCAGTTCTATTAAATCCATGCCTGCTTTAACTTCCAGCGGCTGCAGGCAGTCGAACCCCGCTTCGATAAGATCCGGCACGAGGCCTTTTACACAGCCGCAGGAGTGGAGGATCACTTTAAGGCCGCGGCTGTGGAAGAAGTCGCAGACTCGGGTGTGCGCTGGCTTCAGGAGTTCTTTGTACATTCGCGGCGAGAAGAGGGATGCGTTTCGGTAGCCCATATCGTCGAAGAGGAAGGCGCCGTCGAATTCGAAGCCGCGCGCCATCATTTCCTCTGCGGCGTCTATGATTATCTGAACAGACGCATCGAACATATCCTTTGCCCAATCGGGCTCTTCGGCCATAGCTATCAGCAGACGTTCTGAGCCCACGAACCCCTGCGTTTTGTCGTACCCCATAGCGGCGGAGAAATGGACAAACTTGCCTTTCTCTCGCTCTCGTTTGCAGGCTTCCAGCCAATTTTTCCAGTCCACGCGGCTCTCATTCATGGCAAGGAGTGGTTTGTGCTGTTCCCACGCCGCGCGGTCTTTTATAGTGAAGTCGATCATTTCTGGAGTGGAGGTTTTGTGCTTCCAGTTTTTCACGAGGGCGCCGTTGGAGTTGCGGACTATGGTGTACTCGTCGGTTTCTTCGATCAGTTCAGTTGGAAGCTGGAACGATGTATCGGGCCCGAAGCCGCTCATTTCGTAGCCGAAGTAATCCGCGGGGTCAACGTCCTTGGGCAAACCCTCTTCGTGCCACCGTCGGACGGTGGTAAACCAGGGCGAGTCATGGATGGCCACGCGGTCGGCCTCCTTATGGTTGAGGGCCACCAAGATTCTTTCTCGGGAGGTCATTCTGCGTCACCTCTTCTTACTCAAAACGGTTGCGAACTTTATCTCAGTTTTTCGATATCGAAGTTTTTGATGAAATCCGCGAATTTTTCCCCTGGGCTGGCGCTTTGCTTGAAAACATCGAGCGTGCGGTCGATTAGCGCAACGGTTTCGTCTTCGGAGAGGAATTCGGCTGTCTTTGCGCCCAGGCGCGGGTGTCTGCCGAGCTGGCCGCCGAGGTAGACGGTGTATCCCTTCTTTGCGAGCTTCCAGCCACCCAGGTCGCAGAAGTCTATGCACTGGCCGCAGTAGGTGCAGAGGTCTTGGTGCCATACGGCCTCATCGCCAGAATATGCGATGGCACCTTCCGGGCATTCGAAGCGCTCAGTTCGGCTGTGTCCTCTTGGCATTCCGCGCGGTTCGGGCATGGCCACGCCGATTACGCCTATGTCAGCGAGGAGAGGAGCGGTGCAGGCGTTGGGGCAGCCGGCTATGGCTATGCTTATATAGTTTGGCAGTTCAACCTGCTGCCATTTTTTGAGGATGCGGTCTGCCAACTGCTGTGTGGGCATTAAGCCGCTACAGCAGTTTTGCTCTCCACAGCATGTGACTATGGTATCTATACACCTACCTGCTGAGGCTATTGTTAAGCCGCCGCGCGCCAGTTCTCGTTGGGCGGCTTGGAGCTCGCCGGCCTGGATGCCGGTGATCTCTATACTTTGTTTCAGGGTTATGCGCGCGGTACCTTCGCCGAACTGGCGTGCCACCTCAGCAATAAACTCCATTTGGTCGGAAGTAACCACTCCGCAGGGGAAGTGGATGTTGACGGCGAAGCGGTCTACACGTTTTTCTTCAACGCATCCAATCTGGTTAAAACACGACGTACCGTTTTTCATTTGAGCGTTTTGAAAGCAGGCCGCCCGCTGAAGCCGTACAGCTTCAACGGGCGGTTTGGTTTACGAGCCCAATGCTGCGGCTGTTTCTTTGAGCTGTTTAATAATTTCTATTTTCTGGGGGCACTTGGGTTCGCACTCGCCGCACTCGAGGCAGGCTTCGGCCCACGCCGGTTTCGGTTGGCCGTCCACCTCGCGGCGGCCCAGGCGGGCGTATTCTTCTTTGGCGTAATCCCGAAGGCCGTACACGCGGTAGTAGTTCATGGCCCGGAAGTTTGCGGGAATATCCACTCCGTTCGGACAGGGCATGCAGTAGTTACAGCCGGTGCAGTATAGGTCGGCCAGGCGGCGGTTTTCCTCCAGGGCGGCCATTACGTGGGCTTTCTCGGCTTCGGTGAGCGGTTCGGTGCGGGAGGCGGTAGCTATGTTTTCGATTACCTGCTCCAGAGTGCTCATTCCGGAAAGGGCTACGCTGACGTTTGGATTGGCGAGAACAAACCTAAGGGCCACTTCTGCGGTGCTTTTAACGCCGCCGGGGATCAGCCGCTGTATTTCTGGAGACGGTGCGCCGAGGCGGCCGCCGCCGACCGGTCCCATAACCACAACGCCCAATCCTTTGGATGCGGCGTATGCGATACCTTCTTCGTTGCTTCGGTCCAGCAGGTTGTACTGCACGGTAACGCCTGCGAACTCCCCGGTATCTATGAGCTTTATGAGGGCGTCCGGGGAGTCATGGAAGGAGAAGACGCGGTATTTGATGAGACCTTCCTCCTGGGCTTTTCGCGAGGCATCGCAAGGGCCTCCGGGTACGGTATAGGTTTCGACCCAGCGTTTCCACCCGATTCCGTGGAAGTGATAGAAGTCGATATAGTCCACCTGAAGCTTCTCAAGCTGATGCTCTAAGATGCGGCGCCATTTGCTTCCATCTGGGTCACCGCTTGGGTTTTTGGTGGAAAGGTAAACTTTTTCCCTGTACCCATCTTTCAGCGCCTGCCCAACGACGATTTCACTTTGGTGGTTGCAGTACATATACGCAGTATCGATATAGTTCACGCCGTGGTCGATAGCATAGCGAATCATTTCGATGGATTTATCTACGTCAACGTTATCACCGATCATAGGCAGGCGCATACAGCCGAATCCCAGTGCTGAAACCATTATTCCGGTTTTTCCGTATGGACGATATTGCACAGCCAGAACCTCCGAGTTTTAGTTAAAGTATTGGGGGCTAAGTTTAGCCGGATTTTCGAGCCTCGTACGGAGGCGGTTCCGGGATGCCGAAGGCTTCTCTTTTGGTTTTAAGGTAGTACAAATAGTTTTCGAAGCTGACATCCGGCGGCACCCGGTGGTCCACATGCGGGATGTAGCCGCCCTCCGCAACGAGGGGTTCCAAACGACTTATTTCAGCGCGAATGGCGGCGGGACCTTCTGCAAGTTTGGTTTTGTCCACCCCGCCCATAAGGAGCACAGCTTTGCCGAAGCGCCGACGGATTTCGATGGGGTCAGAACCTCCCCTGACTTCGACGGGGAACATGCAGTTCACGCCGCCCTCCAGCCAGAGCTCAACGAGCTGGTTTATGTTGCCGTCGCAGTCTACGTATACAACATCGACGCCGTGCTGTTTTAAGAAGTCGGTTATGCGTTTGTAGCGCGGCACCATGAACTGTTTAAACATTTTGGGAGAGATTATTGGGCCTTTGTTGAAGCACATGTCTTCCCAGAAGGCGGCGAAGTCCAGGTCGAGTTCGCGGACAGCTCGGTCGATTACGCGCAGGGTGAGGTTGGTAAGATGCTCCATAATCTCTTCGATCCAATCCGGATCTTCGGCGCAAGCGATGGCCACATTTTCGAAGCCCATCCAGTCGCGGATCCAGCCGAACAGACTGCCGCAGAACACGCCGAGCGGGTAGTCGCGGTTTCGGTACTGTTCTTTAAGGCGTTGCCACTCCTGCTCGGATGGCTGTCTGCGGGGGTCTTCCGGGTTCAGGCGCTCTTTGAAGCGCGCCCAATCCTCTCTGGTTTTGATGGGAAACTCCAGGTACTTGGGGATGGTGGAGCGGCCGTCTTTATGGACGATGCTTTTTACCCCTGAGCCGTCTATAAGAATTCGGTATTTATCGGTTTCTTCGAGGACGCGGGACTCGAAAGGCGGTATAAGACC
The DNA here is from genome assembly GCA_049969055.1 of Armatimonadota bacterium. Classification (GTDB taxonomy): domain Bacteria; phylum Armatimonadota; class DTGP01; order DTGP01; family JBMFPP01; genus JBMFPP01. Next base: position 5,631 of record JBMFPP010000095.1, read on the forward strand.
CAGGTTGAGGGGGACCGTGGCTCTGGGGGCAAACCCGAAGTATCTATCTGCGGCGCTGTTATCGTTTATCTCCTCCGGAAGTCCCTGAGAATGCCAGAGGCGGAGAGTATCGTCCCAATAGCCAAACTCCTCATCTGGGACATGATCCACTGGTTGGAAATGCATGGTTCGGACCCAGCGTTCTCGGTGGTTCATGGGTGCCCTCCTGCGTAAAGAAGGTCAGCAGCCAACTTGGCGGATACGGCTCCAACAGCCAAATATGTCGGCTGCTGACCGAGTATTTTGTCGGCGGGCGGCATGCGGGTTTATGCTGCAAGCAGTTCCTTTACTTTATCAACGGCACTTGCAGCATCTGGGGCGTAGCCGTCGGCGCCTATGGAATCCGCGTAGCTTTGGGTTACCGGGGCGCCTCCGATGATCACTTTCACCTTGTCGCGCAGTCCGCTTTCTTCTAGGGCGGCGATAGTGTCTTTCATTGCGGGCATGGTGGTGGTCAGCAGGGCGGACATTGCGACGACGTCGGCCGAGTTGGTTTTTGCCGCCTCAACGAACTTTTCGGGGGCAACATCCACGCCTAGATCCACAATTTCGAAGCCGGCACCTTCCAGCATCATCATAACCAGGTTTTTGCCGATGTCGTGGAGGTCGCCGCGCACCGTTCCGATAACCACTTTCCCGAGGGGCTTTAGCTGGTCTCCAACAATAAGCGGTTTAACTATTGCCATGGCGGCGTTCATGGCGCGTGCAGCCACAAGGACCTCCGGGATATAGAATTCGTTGTTTTTGAACTTCTCGCCGACGACAGCCATGCCGGGAACCAAGGCTTCGTTGATAATGGTGACTGGAGAAACGCCCTCTTCAAGGGCTTTACGTGTAAGCTCTTCCGCTTTGGCTTTCTGCCCATTAATAACAGCCTGACTAAGTTCGCTCAGGTCAAACACGGTTGCACTCTCCTTCCACCGGCGCCGGGTTGAATTGAACTCCGGCGCATACTTGGAATTTCACCTATGAAACATTTCGCGAAGCTCTCGCCAACTCTTGCCCTCAGCCGCCGCTTTTGCTATTGCAGGCGCGCGATTGGCTTTGCCTCCGTAGATCCCCATGTTGAATGTTTCGCAGAACTGCTGTGTTACGGCTCCTCCACCGCACGCGAAAGGTATCTCTATACCTTCTTCCTCCAGGCGGCGCGCTATCTTAGGAAAGGCAGACATGGTTGTTGTCATGAGTGCGCTTCCAGTTAAGAGATGGGGTTTGTGCTCTTTGACTGCTTCGACCACTTTTTCGACTGGAACATCTATGCCTAGGTCAATTACTTCGAAGCCGTTGGCGACGAGCAACGCCTTTACTATATTCTTGCCTATGGAGTGAACATCTCCTTCGGCCACATGCATCACCACTTTTCCACGTTTCTGCGCGGACCCACCCATTTCCTGCTCGCATATTTTCACGCCTGCCTGCATTGCGTCGGCGGCGAGAATCACCTGCGGCAGAAAGTAGTATTCTTGGTCCCAGAGCTGTCCAACCTTGTCTATGGCTGGTACCAGTGCCAAGTTGATGATATCCAGCGGTGAGTATTTTCGGAGGGCTCTTTGGACGGCCTCCTCGGTTCGCTTAGCGTCTCCTTTTATAACCGCGTCGGCAACTTGCGCTAGAAGAGGGTCTTCTAATCCGGAAGAGGTCGAAACCTCACCTTTTTGGACTCGGATGTCGTATCTGGTGAAAACCTCCACGGGGGCTGATAGTTTGCTGAAGCTGGTTAGATGTTTTGCGGTAGTTGGTTTCGCTCTGGATGCCGCATCGACCATGGCGCGCAGATTAGTGGTGGGTGTGCCAGGGGGCACGGCGCAGGCCGGTGCTATGATGCTGAACCCCTCGCTCAGAAGCTTCTGTGCGGAGGCAGTCACTTGTTCCGGGGTGCCGTAAAGCAGGGTTTGTGTGGTATCTATGGGACCTATTACGGTTGCTCGGCCGCGGGCTTTTTCCAGCGCAGCGCTTACGTTGGCCTTGCAGTCGATGCTTAGGGCGTCTGCTCCGCTTTCGATCAGGGCATCGATTATGGGGTCGGTGTTGCCGCAGATATGGAGCACCGTTGGCACTTGGATGCGCTCTATAAGGTTCTGCAGGAAGGGAAGGATCAGGTCTGTGAAAGTGCTCGGCCGTATGAGATCGGTGGAGGCCGCCATTTCTTCTATGCAGATAACTTCGGCGCCGGCCTCGACCATGGCCGCGGCAAACACTGCGGCGGTTTCCAGTGCGGCTTCCATTGCAGGTTTTACAGAGTCCGGTTCGAGGAAGCTCTGCATGAGGAGCTGGTCGGTTCCGAGAAGATGGCCCGCCACGGAAAACGGCCCCACAATGCCTCCTATGATGGCCGCTTCGTTGTGCAGACCGGTTTTCAGGATCTGTATGGCG
>JBMFPP010000096.1:0-4934 GCA_049969055.1 Armatimonadota bacterium
GAACCCGAGTGGAGCAATTACGGGGGGAAGCCGAGAGCAAACAGCTGGAATACTTTCCCGCAAGCTTGAAATCGACAAGCTTTCGAAGCAGGTATCCGAAGATGCAAAAGCTCTTCAGCTCTTGAAACAAGAGATTTGCCGCATCCGCGAAGAACTAAACGCCATCCAAAACAAGATAGAAAGCTTAAACGAAGAGACAGCAAAGCAGAACCTAACGGCAGTCCGAGTAGAGGACGAGGTGCGCTACACAGACTCGGTAATCCAAAAACTGCAGTCCCGGCTTCGCGAAATCACCGAGCAGGAGAGGGACGGCATATCTCAGCAAAGGGCCATCCTTGCGCAGTTGGAAACAGAACTTGCCGAAGCGGAAAAAGAGTACACCGCCGCCTTGCAGTGTGAGGCCGAAGCGCAGGATGTTGTTCGTACCACCCAAGCCAAACTGGATGAAGCAAAAGCCGCATCCGCAGATCTGCAAGCGCAGTTGGCGCAGTCCAAAGAGCGCTTGGTCACGGCACAGCTTGCCTTAGCGAGGGCCGAAAATTCAGTCGAGCAGATCCGCACAGAGCTTTCCCAAAAACGCGAAGAGCTCTCCAACCTCAAAAGCGTTGTCGAGCTGGAAAAAAGGGTTGACGAATTGAAGCAAGAAGCGGCGCGCCTCCGTACAGCGGCTTTATCTGCCGAAGAGGAGATGAAGGCAAAACACGGCCAGCGAGCAGAAGCTCTACAGGCACTGTCTCTCTTATCGCTCCTGATAAAAGAGATGGAGGAAAGGCGCTCTGCCGTTGTGGAAAAACTGCACCGCCTCGAGGTTAAGGAGGCATCCCTGCGCTCTGACCTGGCGCATGCCGAAACTAAGCTCCTTGAAGAATACCAAATAGACCCGGATGATGCGGTGGATTCACTGCCGACGCCGGAGCGCGGAGCTTCAATTGAAGCTCAGCGCCTCAGGGCCGAAATAGCTTCCATGGGCGCGGTGAACCTCGGGGCTGTCGAAGAGTACAACCGTATTCGAGAGCGCATCGATTTCCTCACCACACAGCGTCGCGACCTCGAAGACGCCGAAGCACGCCTGCTGCAAATTATCGCCGAGATAGACGAGACCACAAAAGAAACCTTCTACGCCACCTACCGACGCATTGAAGCCGCCTTCGAAGCAATGTTCCAACGATTGTTCGGCGGCGGACGCACTCAACTTGTCATAACCGACCCAAACAACCTGCTTGAAACAGGGATCGATATTATAGTACAGCCGCCGGGCAAAAAACTGCAGAACATACAGCTTCTCTCCGGCGGGGAGAAGGCTCTCACAGCTGTGGCTCTCCTCTTCGCGCTTTTGGAAGTCAAACCAAGCCCCTTCTGCCTGCTGGACGAGGTGGATGCGGCGCTTGATGACGCCAACGTGGAGCGCTTTGCCCAAGTCGTTAAAGAGTTCTCTTCCCGCTCTCAGTTCATCATCATTACGCACAACAAAACCACCATGAGTGCCGCCGATACCCTTTGCGGCGTTACAATGGAAGAACCAGGCGTATCTAAAGTGATATCAATAAAGCTTGAAGACTACACGCCGTGATATGCATCGGTAACTAGCAAACACACGGGAGATGAAACGTTGCTTAAGCTTTTTACCAGAATAGGACAACTGTTCTCGCGCAAGCCAACAATCGACGAAGAGTTCTACGAAGAGCTCGAGGAGCTTCTTATACAGGCCGACGTCAGCATTAGAACAACGCAAAAGCTCCTGGAAGAGCTTAGGCAAAAGGTCCGGTCCGAACGCTTGAACTGCGCGGAGGACGTGAAAAACGCCCTTCGGGACATCGTCGCGCGCATGCTCTCAGCAACTGATTCGCACATCCGGCTGTCGGATGTGCCGCCCTCTGTCTTCCTCATGGTGGGTGTTAACGGCACCGGCAAAACAACCACCATTGCGAAGCTTGCACAACGATACCAGCGCCAAGGGAAGCGGATTTTGCTGGCCGCGGCCGACACTTTCCGCGCCGCCGCAATAGATCAGATCGAAGTGTGGGCAAAACGCATCAACGCCGATATAGTTCGGCATCAGCCGGGGTCAGACCCTGCGGCGGTGGTCTTTGACGCCGTTCAAGCGGCAAAAGCACGCGGTGTGGACATCGTAATCGTTGATACAGCTGGACGCCTGCACACCAAAACCAACCTCATGGAAGAGCTGAAGAAGATCAGCCGAGTGATAGAACGGGAGGTTGGGAGGCCTCCGGATGAAACCCTTCTGGTGCTTGACGCCACCACCGGACAGAACGCCGTAAATCAGGCGCGGGAATTCTCTAAAGCGGTGCCGGTAACAGGTGTAGTCCTCACCAAGCTGGACGGCACGGCCAAAGGCGGCGTGCTCCTTACGGTGAAAGACGAGCTAGGCATCCCCGTCAAACTCATCGGCACCGGCGAGAAGCTGGAAGACCTGGAGGATTTTGATCCCCAGGCGTTTGCCGCATCCATCTTCGAATAGCCCATCCAGAAGCGCCCGGTTTTCCAAAACCAGAAGCCCAGGCAGCCTGTTGCTAAACCTGCCTGGGCAAATTGCAAAACAATGCTAACCGCTCTTATACCTCGGGTCTATAGGACTGCCGCTTCTGGGTCGATCTGTCACAGGTATGGGCAGGTTTACCGGCTGCACCTTCACGTCCGGCCTTGGAAGCCTTTCCTCCACGGATGGGAACGGAGGAAAAGGTTTGGTGGGCAGTGTTTGGTACCAGTAAGCCACAGACGAGTAGTCGTCGCATCGGTCGTTCGCGTGGCCGTGCTCAATGCTAACCCTGATGCTCTTGTGGAATATGATGGGGTCGCATATATGGAATCTGTACACGGTAATGCGCTCGTTGTATCCCTCCCGCGCCCCCGAATGGTAGGAAACTCCGTTGTAAATATAGGCATTTCCGGGCTGCATTCCCCATGCATGGCCGAAGTAGTCTTCGGAACCGGTGCCATGCATATCAGGCGGCCACTTATCTCCATCGATCATTATCATATCGTCTCCTTCGCCCCACCAGCCGCCGTACAGGTTGTGCACGCTCAGGTTACAGCCAACGTAGTGCCCGCGCCCCTCGGCATCCAAAATCAGGTAGTTGTCTTTATCTGTTAGGTTCACTTCTGGATCATCACCCTGATGCTTCGGAGGCAAGCAGGGATTGTTGCGGCGCCAGTGCGCATGGAACCGCCCTTGGTTCACCGGAGGCGCATCCAACTCATCGTAATCGATGTAGAAGTACCACGCACCGATGTCTTTGGGTCCTTCGTTCTGCACGGTTATCCGGGCTTCGCTCTCAAACGGCATGGGAAAGTAGCAGTTCATAGCGGCGTGCCTATCCTGCCCCGGATTTGCAGACATATTCAAAACCGCGCAGGAGTACGAAGCTACCTTCGCATGGCCAACGCCGAAGAAATCGCCAACAGGGCACTCCACACTCGGATGCTCCTGCCCATCCCAGTACATTCGAACAACCGCCTGGCGAAGGTACAGCGGGTCTTCAGCACCGATGGTAAACCAGATGTGGCGGATAACACCCGGCCCCTTAATATGGGCAAGCGTTTTCGTTTCGCCGGCGCCAACCGTCCAGCAGTCGCGGTTGCGGCCGCTTGTATCCCAGCTCGATATCCGCTTCGAGCGACCGTCTCGAAGCACTGCCAAATTCTCCAGCACCGCACAGCCTCCTTTGGTTAAGGTTAAAAACCACTTCCCGTTTCAGCACAACCCATAAACCGTCCTGCAACAATCAAAACGCAAAGTGCCAAAACCCGGCGGCCGCACCATAACTTGACAAGGGGAGATTGCTTGAGTTAGTATCGACCTGCAAGCGAGGATGAACACCCCAGCGGTTTCTTCATGAAAGCATCTAACACATTGGAACATCGGCAATGGAGAGGGTTCGTGTTGATTTAGGCGACCGCAGTTATCCGATTATAATAGGGCCTGGGCTTCTCGATCAGGCCGGTGAAATCCTGCCGGAATTCTGCATCAGAAAGGCCTTCGTTGTTACCGATACGCGCGTGGACAAACTGCACGGCGCCAAAATCCGAGGTGCCCTCTCCCAAGCTGGAATTGATGCCTCTTTCGCTGTAATTCCACCTGGGGAAAAGCAGAAGTCCCTCAAAAGGTTGGGAACCCTTGCTGCTCAAATGCTGGCCCAGGGGTTTGACAGATCTTCCACGGTGATAGCTTTCGGTGGAGGCGTCATCGGAGATCTTGCCGGCTTCTTGGCGGCGGTTTTCATGCGGGGCATCAACTACGTGCAGGTGCCAACAACCCTGCTAGCGTGCGTTGACTCCAGCATCGGCGGCAAAACGGCTGTAAATCTTCCACAGTCCAAAAACTGCATCGGCGCATTTCACCAGCCGATTCTGGTTCTCGAGGATATCGATCTACTGCGCACACTATCCAAGCGGGATCTCCGCGCGGGCGCAGTGGAGCTGATCAAACATGGGTTCATATTGGACCCAGACTTGTACAGCCGCCTCTTTTCAGGGTTCAAACGTCTGCTTCAGCTTGAACCGGGGTTCACATCTCAAGCCCTGCGCCGCTCTTGCAAGATTAAGGCGCGTGTGGTTTCCGCTGACGAGCGCGAAAGCGGTTATCGAGCTATTTTGAACTTCGGTCATACCGTGGGCCATGCCCTGGAAAGCACCGCAGGGTACGGCGTGTACAGACACGGGGAGGCGGTTGCCATCGGCATGCTGGCCGAGGCTATGCTCTCGGAGCGCACAGGCTTCGCCCAGGAACCGGTGTGGCAGTCCTTGAACACCCTTTTCTCCAGAATGAGGCTTCCAACCCACATACCCAAAAAGATAAGCATCCAAAAACTAATCGATACCATGTACACCGACAAAAAGAACAGAGACGGAAACCTTACAGTCGTCCTGCCCCGCAGAATAGGCTTTGTAGAGCCGGTAACAATGCGCGGCGTTGC
>JBMFPP010000096.1:4944-8040 GCA_049969055.1 Armatimonadota bacterium
TGCCGACCTGCACCAAGTGCTACTGCAAATGCAACGTCAAAAAGACACGGCTACTGCGTTGTAACCTTATGAAGAAACAACTCTCTACTGGCAAAGCCGAGTTAGACAATCCAACGAACGCCATGCAAACCCTTTTCTGGGCATTGTGGGTTATTTGGTCTTTCGCCGTACTTGCATCCTTTATACTAATAACGGTGATCCCTGGGGTTATCCCCCAGTTCGAACCGAGCGTTGACAAGGTATACCTGCTTGTCCTCGTGCTTTCGGCGGTGGGGATTTTAATCGGTCCGAAAGGGAGTATAAACCCAACATGACAAGCGACGGAATAGTCGGCTACGTGCTGGGTGGGCGCTATGAAATAATCGAAAGGATTGGAGAAGGCTCTTTCTTTTCTGCTTTCAAAGCCATAGACACCCGCACGAACAAAGCAGTCGCACTGAAGCTCCTGAAAAAGAACGTACCACAGCCAAATCTGGAAGAATGGACCAAAACCGTCGGCGCTACGTCCGTGCTGTCCCATCCAGCAATCGCTAAGGTGTACGACGCAGGGGTTTCGGACGGAACTCCCTATTTCGTTGCAGAGTACGTTAGGGGCATCTCACTGAAAGAACGGATAAAACGCACTGCTCCTCTGTGCCTGGCAAACGCTGTAGACATAGCAATCGCGATCGCAGAGGCACTGCAGTATGCACACAAAAACGGCTTCTGCCACGGCGACCTGAGACCACACAATGTTTTCACCGGTCCGGACGAACAGGTAAAAGTAACAGACTTTGCTATCACCAAAGCACTCTCATCTCAAACCAAAGACACCGTTCTGCACGCAGTTCACTACGCCGCCCCGGAGGTGTGTGAAGGCAAGGACCCAACTCCGACTTCAGATATCTACTCGCTCGGCATTATCCTTTACGAAATGCTCACCGGAACGGTCCCTTTCGAAGCAGAAACACCGCTGGCAGTTGCAATGCGGCACGCCAAAGACCCGCCAACTCCGCCGAGCCATGTCAACGTTGGCATACCCAAAACCGTCGACGGCATAGTATTGAAGTGTCTCCAGAAAGATCCAGAACGCCGCTACAAGGTTGCCAGCTCGCTGTTATCCGATTTGAGAAAAGTGCAGGAATCGCTTAGGTTTGGGCGACCCCTTAACTGGATTCCAGCCGATGTTGATGTAGCACCCAAAGACTCTCAGGATACTGACGAACGCAACGGTCATCCCTTCCTCGCCGCCATATCCAAGGCGGCCATGCTTGTAATTGGGCTGGCGCTCTTGGCCCTCGTCATAACCTTCTGGGCGGTTTTTTACCGTGCACCAAAAGACGTTCGTATCCCATCCCTGGCCGGAGTAGAAGCCAAGCAAGCAGAACAGAGGATCTTGAAGCTCGGCTTAACGCCGCATATTGTGGAACAATGGGATAACGATGTCCCGAAAGGGATGGTTATAAAAAGCTATCCTCCACCTGGAACAGAAGTAAAACAGGGCCGCGACGTTACACTTTGGGTGAGCAAAGGCCCAGAGCAGGTTTTGGTTCCCGATGTTACCTTCCGCATGGACGAAGCCGCCGCCCGTAAAGTGCTTCAAGAGAGCGGCTTGGTGGTAGGAGCGGTTGAAGAGCAGTACAGCGACACCGTTAAGCGCGGCTATGTCATAAGCCAAGAGCCGCAGGGCAACACCTGGGTAGTACCTGGCACTCAGGTGGCTCTTGTGGTGAGCAAAGGCCCCGCAGAAGTAACCCTCCCAGAGCTGTACAACAAAACAGAGCGCGAAGCCCGCCGAGTTTTGGAGTCGCTTGGACTAAAGGTTGGCGAGATCTCGCGCGAATACAACGATATCGTTCCGCCCGGCTGTGTAGTCAGCCAAGACCCACCGCAGTATTCCGTCGTACCGGTCGGAAGCGAGGTCTCATTGGTTATAAGCCGCGGACCTGAGCCCATCCTCGCTTTTCAGACTCCGGACCTGGGAACTGAAGAACCGGTGCCGGACAGAAGATTCCGCATAACCGTTCGTGTCCCTGACGGCCCCGACCCACAGCAGATACAGATTCAGGTGACAGACCAAACCGGCACGCGAATAGTGTTCGATGAACCCAGAAGCCCAGGCGACCGCTTCACTCGGGAGATATTGGCATACGGAGACGTGGTGGAAATACAGGTGATGTCTAACGGCAGAGTATTCTTCCAACGCAGCTACCCAAGAAAAGGTCGGAGGTAGCGTGGGTGAAAAGCGTAAAAGTTTCTGCTTCACTGCTTGCGGCAGATTTTGGACGCCTTGCCGAGCAGGTGCGCGAGGCAGAAGAAGCCGGCGTCGATTTCATACACCTAGATATAATGGATGGTCACTTCGTCCCGAACATCTCATTTGGCCCAATGGTTGTTGAGGCGGTGCGCCCCCATACCAAACTGCCGTTCCACGCCCACCTAATGGTGGAGCAACCAGAAGCATATCTCGAACTTCTTGCTCCACACTGCGACCTGATAACCGTCCACCCTGAAGCCTGCCGCCATCTGCACCGGGTGCTGGGGCAGATTCGCAAGCTCGGCGTGAAATCCGGAGTGGCTCTGAACCCGTCAACACCTCTTTCCTTCATCCGGCATGTGCTCGACGAAATGGATTGGCTCCTCGTGATGACTGTAAACCCGGGCTTTGGGGGGCAGGAATTCATCCATGCCATGCTCCCGAAGATACATGAAGCCCGGGACCTGATCGACAGCACCGGACTAAACATCCGCCTGGAAGTAGACGGCGGCATAAACGGCAACACGGCCAGCGCCGCTGTTGCAGCTGGTGCAGACGTTTTGGTTGCCGGTTCTGCACTCTTCGGGCACCGCGGCGGTGTGAAGGCTGGAGTGGAGGCTTTACGCCTAACATGATTTACCTCCTGGCTGTGGTTTTGGTGGTCCTGGGGGCTTGGATAATCGCAGAGCCCTTCCGACGCCAGCGCCAAGCCGAGCGCGAAGGCAAACACGGTCTGCCGTTTCCCAGAATGCTCACCCGCATGGTGGCGGCTGGATGCGTGGCGGCAATCGGATTCCTCGTTGCAATGTCGCCGTGGCTCTTAGAGGGCCGCGGCCGCCTCGCAGAGCTCTTGTACTGGT
>JBMFPP010000097.1:0-7194 GCA_049969055.1 Armatimonadota bacterium
TTACGGGCAAGCCTTTCTGGGACATATACCGCCGCAACGATCCGCCGCTTTGGAGGGCGTATCTGGACGCGGTCCGCTACTTCGAAATGGACGGCTGGTTCACTTATGGATACGTCGGCTTAAGGACGCAAGGAGACTGCAGGAGCTGGCGAACCGAAGTGGTGAGCCGAACCGAGGACAGGATTGTGGAGCGCACTATTTGCTCCACACCGGACGGTGATTTGTGGAGCGAGACGACCTACTACCGCGCCGATCCACCAACTCAAACACGGAAGTGGGTTAAGAGCTTTCCTGATGACTTTCCCAAGCTTAGGCACTTCTTCCCGAAGATTGTTGGGTACGATCCGACTCCTCTGCGGGAGATGAGGGAAGCCGTCGGCAATGCCGGGGTCATCGGCGCCGGGTGTGCGGTGCCGGGCATGCACGATCTGTTTGGATGGTTTGACGGTGGGCTGGAGGCCGCTGTGGCCGCTTACGTTGAGCACTACAACCTTCTCCGCGAGTTTGTTTCTTGGCAGGAGGAGCAGGCGTTGAGGGTTGCAGAGATGGTCCTGGATGCAGAACCGGACTTCTTCATGCTGGGAGCTTCCGGTTTGTGAACCATGTCTTCGCCTGCTATCTTCAGGGATTTGAGTTTGCCAACGCTTAAGGCTGTAACGAGGATGGCAAAGGAAGCTGGCATTCCGTCGTTTTTGCACAGCTGTGGTAGGCAGAGGGAGATGCTGAAAATTCTGGCGGAGGAAACCGATCTGAACGTGGTGAACCCGCTGGAGCCGCCTCCAATGGGTGACTGCGACTTGGCCGAGGTGAAAAGGGAGTACGGCGGCCGATTTGCTTTGATGGGAAACATTCACACAACCGATGTTATGCTGTTTGGCTTGCCGGAGCTTGTGGAAGCAGAGTGCGTGAATGCCATAGAAGCGGCTGGTAAAGGCGGTGGGTTTGTTCTTTCCACGGGGGATCAGTGCGGGCGGGATACTCCGGACGAAAACATCCGGGTAATGGTGAGGACGGCGCGCCGATATCGATACTCCGGGGTTTTTTAAACTGCGGGGGATGTGTGCGGGATGCGGTTGTATTGCGCCGCATCCCGCCGGTGGTTTAGAGCTGTCCGAGCCCGACGGCCGCCCGCAGTATTTGGGTTACCTCGGCTATGGAGATTTTGCCGTCGCCGTTTAAGTCGCCTGCGGAGAGCTGTTCAGGCTTGGGGCTGAGAATGCCGACGGCAATTTGCAGGGCAATGGTTGCGTCGGGGATGCCCACCTTACCGTCGCCGTTGAGATCGCCTTTCACAACGGGCGGCTTCCATTCGGTGACGGGCATGGCATCGCCCGCGGTTATGGCCGTTACCAGGGTGAAGTACCCCGCTCCCTCCTCGGTGGTATGCTGGCGGAACTGCACTTTTATGGGCGTGCCTTTCGGCGGCTCGGCGGGGTTGTAGAACTTCGAGATGTCTATCTCCTGCTTAGCGAACCTAGCCGTAGCGCCGACTCCCGGCTTCTCGTTGATAATCGGCACGCTCAAGAGCACATCGCTGGCAGATGGGTTCACTGGGTCAGCTTCAGGCTTCAGGATATTTACCGTTCCAGCAACGTTTGCGTGCTGTGAAAGTGTGTAGAAGGAGAGCGTTGGGGCGTTGGGAATGAACGGTTCGGATGTGAGAACGGCCTCAGAGTTCACGTTGCCCTGCAGATTGGAGCGCAGCATCATCGCCCAGTATTTCCCGGAGGGGAACGGTATAGTATCTGCGCCCTGTTGTAGGAAGAAAAGCCCGCGCCTCACTATCCACGTGATGCCGCCGTTTATGGAGTCGGTGCGCCAGCCGGCGAGCGAGTCGTTGTTGAAGTCCGGGTTGCGGATGCCGAGCCACATAACCGGCGGCGGTGGAGTGACCAGCGGTTTGAATTCGCCAGCGGTGATATCAGTGAAGAGGGTGGCATAGCCGGCACCTGCGGCTTTGGTATGCTGTCGGAATTGGACTTTGATGGGTGTGCCCATTATTGGGTTTGATGGGTTGTAGAATTGGCTAATATCCACAACCTGCTCGGTGAACGACGCAGATGCCCCGGTGCCGGGGTTGAGGTTCTCCACCTCGACTTCCATTAGGATGTCTTCCGGAGCTGGTTTCACGGGGTTGGCATCGGGTTTCAGGATATAGAGCATAGGAGCTGTTTGCTCGTGCTCCGACAGATATTTAAATCTGAGCTCTGGAGCGTTTGGGATGAACGGGTCCGACGTAAGTATCCCGATGGAGCTCACCGGGGCTGCGGCACTGCTTCTAACTGCCACAGCCCACTTGCTGTCCGGATACGTTATGAGGTCGGAGCCGGGCAAACCAGATATAACCATACCCTCGCGAACCACCCAAACCAGGCCGCCTTGGATGCCATCCATTCTCCACCCGGACAGATCTCCCGTGGAGAAGTTGCCGTTGAAGATGCCCAAGTTGTAGGCAGACGCCCCGGTTGCGAGGAGCAGTAGGAAAACTGCCGTTAGGCCAAAACGCTTCAGCGGTGATGCGGATTTACGCATTTTTCTTCCCCCCTCTCTTTCTTAAGCGCCAAACTGGGGAAATAGGAAGTTTTGACGGGCAAGAGCTAACTGGACGTCAAAACTTCTCATGCCTGTCGGCAGGCAGGTTGGACGGCGCAAGTTAGTATTCAACAGCCGGTTAGCAGATACCTCTTTTTCGGCTGTTCGTCAAGCGGCCGCGGAAATTTTTGGGGCTACTGCCACACTTTTGCCATTGCTGTATCCAGAGCGCGTTTGGCTTCTCGGGATATGGTATCGACAGGGCGCTTCCAGTACTCCTGGCGAAAGACCTCTACGGAGAGCGGCCCTTTGTAACCCTTTTGCTTCAAGATGCGGAATATGTCGGTTATTGGGATTATGCCCTCGCCGGGGTACAGGCGGTGACCGTCGTTCAGTTCGGCTGGCGGTCTGCTTTCACAGCCGTTCACGTGGACTATAAGCAGGCGGTTGACTGGAATACTGCGAATCTCGTCTAGGGTGACACCGCTTTTGTAATAGTGAAAGGTATCTATCATGAGGCCGAGGGCCGGGTGGTTGGCTTCGCGGATGATGCGCAGAGCTTCTTTCGGGCCGGGCACGAACGGGTGCATCCCCAAGGGTTCTATGGCGATTTTTACACCGTACTTTGCGGCAGCCTCCGCATATCGGCGCGCCTCTCTTCCGGCCTTTTTGAAAGCTTCTTCGCGGGGCATATCTTGGGGAGGCGCATCTGGGCACACCAAAAGCACAGGACATCCGATTTCGCTTGCGATCTGCGCCGCTCGGGTTACTGTATCCAGAGCCGGTTTTACATCTCCAAACATTACAAGGGAGTATGGGCAGATGGCGGCAGCGGTAACACCGGCTTCGCGCAGTAGCTTTTTCAGGTCTTTCACGGTGTGGTTTTGCAAGTAGGCGTTGAGCTTTGCGGACCATATTTCGACTTGTTCGAAGCCTGCGCGTCCCGCCGAGCGTATGTCGTCCTCAAGCGAGTAGGGGAGCGTGGTGGCGCCGTTGATACACGTTTTTGGCTTCGAAATCTGTCCGCCTGTCGATGCCGGAACGGCTATTAACGCGAGCAGCAGGCACAGCGTCGGTGCGCAGGTTGTTAAAATCAACCCCAGTGGTTTTCGCGGAACGCGGATATGCACGACCGCTCCCTCCCTGAATAAATATTTTCCGCAAGAAGTTTAAAGGCTCAGTCGTTGTTTGTTAGAACTTCCCACTCCCAAAGCATAGGCTCGGGGAGCTGAACTCCGAGTGCTTCGGCTACTTTGCGCCACCTTTCAGGGTGAGACTCCTCGCGCAGGAGCGGGACGAAACCCAGCTTAAGGTACTCCTTTATGGCTGGCAGTCGGAAGTCATCGGTATCCAGAACGGCTTTTTTGAAGCCCCTTTCGCGAAACCGGTGGAGGGTAGCGAGGGTTAAGAGGTATCCCAAGCGGTGACCGCGGTGCTCTGGGAGTACGCAGACCATGTGCACGTATCCCGTTTCGCGCTCGTCCGGGGACCAAGTCCAGGCGCAGGCGGAGCCGACGGGCTGTCCGGCGTATGTTGCAAAGAAGAGACCTTCCGGGTCGAACTGGGGTTTGCCGGTGAGTTCATCCCGACAGCGCTGGGGGGTCCAGTCGGTTCCTATGCCGGAGTTCATTATGCGCGCCCAAGCGTCTTCATCGCCGGGCTGGTAGGTGCGCAGTTGGTATCCTTCCGGCATAACCAGTTCTGGCAGGTTATCTAGGTTATCTCTCAGCATTCTAAGCTGCAATTGGAAACACCTCCTGCAGATTACAGTTCGACGGGCGGCGGCAGTTTCTTCTGTGTTTCTGGCAGTAAAACGGCGTGGAAAGCGGCGAGAGCTCGCTTCTGGGGATAGGTGAAAACGGCGCCCCGTCAGGCTTGCCTGACGGGGCACTGCGTTACTGCTTAAGCTCGGTTGCGTCGGCTACGACAGTTTTTGCAGTCCAACAGCGGCACGGAGTATGACGGTTACGTCCGGGATATCGATCTTTCCGTTTTTGTTTATATCTCCGGCGGCCAGTTGGGAGGCGGTGGGTTGCAATTTGCCCACAGCCATCTGAAGAGCCAGTGTGGCGTCGGGAATGCCGACTTTGCCGTCACCGTTGATATCGCCCGGTGCGACAGCTGGTGCGGGTGGGGCTTCCTCTTCAATCATGTAGCGCACCGCGTCGATGTAAACCGGACCTCTCCACTGCTGTCCGGATCCAAACAGGAACCAGACCTGGTGCACGTCTTTCAGTGCTTCCCGCAGTTCATCCGGAATGGGAACAATGAGGGTGTTCCAGCCCACCCCGGCGGAGCCGTAATATTCCAGGGTTTGGCCCGCCGAGCCGCGGAGTCGGATGCCGACGCCGTACCAGTCCGTCGGCTGGTTGCCGTCGGGGATGTAGACGTCGTACTTAACACAATTGGCTTTCGATAGGTCGACCGGCGGGTCGATGTTGGCAACCTCAACGCTTTCAGGCTGTAGAACGTTGGGGTTCCAGCCTCCAATGTCAGTCACGTCGATTTCGAGAGAGCCATCTCCCTCAGAAATGTACTCTTTATCTTTGTTGAGCTTCACGCCAACGGTGATGTCTCCGTGGGTGGTTGGAACCAAGCGGTCGATGGATGCTTGGTCGTTGTACCCCACGATGAGCTTATCCAGTGGACCCATGCCCTGTGCTTTGCCCGGATAGCCTCTGAAGTTGTCGAAGTACAGCGGTCCGGCAAAGGGAGCGCCTGTGTTGCCGCCTATCACAACACGGGTGATGGCGGTGGTTTTATTGGGGTCAAGCGCCCATGCAAGGGTTTGCCAGCCGCCAATTTTGAGCCCGCGCACACCTATGTAGCCGCCGGCGTCCAGCCACAGTTCGTTCCAGCCGCTGCCCTCGCCTATGGATTCCTGCGGGGTGAATACATCGACGGTGACATAGGCGTATTTGCTCCAGTCCACAGGTTCAGGCAGATCCAGGGTGAAGGCGTTTGTGGCCCAAGTTGGCTGACCGGTAAAATCTACCATTGCGGAGCCGGTGCCTTCGGTGATGAACTGCTTGTCTTTGTTGAGTACAGGTCCTGGATTGCCGCCCCATCCGTCGAGATTTTCGTCGTTCCAGCCGAAGATCAGTTCGCTGGGACCCGGAATGAGAGGCTTACTCTGCGCAAATGCGAGGGTACCGACGAAGACAAACACTGCGGCCAAGAGGACGACAGCCGCGGTTTTCGCAGAAGATGCACTTTTCATAATACGACCTCCTCCCGAGATTCTGCGGATAGGACTCTTATTCGCCGAGCAAGGCTGGGATTCCTCCTTGCATGCAAGCAGATCTGCGTAAAGGTTGTTTGTTCCCCGAGGGGTTTAGGGGTTACTTTTTGGGGGCCTGCTGGGTTTGGGATTTTTGCTCTTTATCAAGCTCTTCCATACCGGGAAGCGGCGGCAGTTTTGGTACGGCCAGCGGGAAAGTGTGCAGTGCACGGCCGGACGGGTTGTTTGGGTCTGGCCATTCGATTTCGAAGATAACCATCTCCTGTTTTAGGAGGCTTTGCTTTTGGGATTCGCTTTGGCCACCTGCGGGAGGCATCGTGCGCGCTTTTACGGCAGCATCTGGAGGGATTGGTTTAGCCTCCCGCCCCTGGAGCTTATTTGCGGCTGCCCACATCTGCTGTAGGTGGTTGGCTTGTTGAGGGGAGAGAGAGCCGAACGACAACACCTCTCCATTCTCCAGGCGGCGTATTTGGTCCGGCGAAAGCGAGCCCAGGAAGTTCAGGAGGTGGCGGTGGCGTTCATCCAGAACCAGCGGGATTACCAGGAACTCTGGTTCGGCCATCAGGCCGTACCTCACCTGGTCCTCTGTGAGGCCGGCCATCTCTATGAGATCTTCAATGCGGAGGCCTTCCTCAGTTTTGGCTTTGGCTTTCCAACGTGTAAGCTTCTCCTGAGGGATGAGCCAATCGCGCTTTTTGGCCCACTCGCGGTCGCGCATGCGGATTATGGAGCCGAACTTTTCCCATTCTAAGCCGTATAGGTTTTTGAATCGGTTGAGGATTTCGTAAACTTTGGCTTCTTGTCCCATTGAAGCGGCTAACATTGGCCCCTGCATGCCGGGTTGTGGAAGGCCGTCGGCTATCAAGTTCAGTCCGGAGGCTTTGTGGAACGCTTCGAGCTCTTTGTCCAAGGAGGACCAGCCCTTTACCTCCCACTTCACTGTTTTCAGGAGCTCTGGGTCGGTGGGCGGTTTTTGTTCGGTTTCGAAGCCCTGGGCCACCATTTTGGCGAACTCATCCTGCATCATCACTTGGAGGTTCACAAGCGGAGCACCCTCGGCCATCTGGGTAAAGGCTTTGCCGATGAGCTTTCCGAAAGGCGATTTTGTATCGAAAATCGGAAACGACATTGTTATTGGAACGGGTTCATTTTGAGATACTACGTTGATTTCTCCGGTTACAGACATCTGGCCGCCCATGAGCATTAGGGCTTCGTAGGATGGGGCTTTTATGACAAGGGATATTTTTTCCCAGTCCGGCTCTTGAGAGGTGAGCTGTTGTATTTCTGGAGCCAGCTTTCCCAGCATGCTCCTCATACCGCTGACCATGTTTCGAACAGCTTCTTGGAGCTTGGGAGACATTTCTTTGTAGGAGATTTTTATGCCCTCGATGGTTGTTGCTTTCAGGCGCTGTTCCTGGTTC
>JBMFPP010000097.1:7204-8034 GCA_049969055.1 Armatimonadota bacterium
ATGGCGGGTACAGCGTTGAAGCCCGGTTGGGTGGCTATGAAGAAAGCAACCGGGTCGTCTTTGGCCAACTCCTCAAGCTCTTTTGGGCTGAGGTGAGACAGCTTGGCGAGGGCTTCGAGGTTTTGAATACCCTTGGCAGTGCGTTCGGCCTGCAGTGCTTTTAGGCGCTTCTCTTTCTCTTCGGCTTGCAGTTGGCGGGCTTTTAGGTCCTGCCAAATGCGGTAGCCTTTGTCTTCTCCTTCGCCAACCGCGGACCATGTAAAGTCCGTAAGCTTGGCGAGGTGTTCCATAACCTGCCAAGCCGGCACATCTTTCACGAAGACGTTAACTGGCATTTCTCGAACGAGCCAATCTTCTTTCCTTTGGCCTACAAACATCTGCACGCCGGTTTTCTGCGCCAGGGCCTGCACCACCGATTCCAGAGTGGCTTTGCCCATGGAAAGAGTTACATCAACGGCTAGTCTGGAATCGCCCTTTAGATCGACTGCGGCAAGGGAAGTTGCCGAGGAGGCAAGAGCTATCAAGGCGAGAACAATGCGCCATGCTTCTTTGTTAAATCGATGGAGAATCAGAGATTTCATGAAGCACCCCCACTGCGGCGGCTTGACGAGAACACCCGCCGGGCGTGTTCTTTTTCGTTGCAGGCTGGAGGGATTCCTTTTGGGCGAGTGATAAGCGCCGGTGTGCGGAAAAAGCAGTCGGCCCCGGAAGGTGTGGAAACCTGCCGGGGCCGGTTTGAGCTGGGGGCTCAGCCGGACATTTTGAGGGCGATTTTCAGGATAGCAACGGCATCGGTGACCGAGATGCGCCCGTCCCTGTTGATGTCGGCC
>JBMFPP010000098.1:0-8021 GCA_049969055.1 Armatimonadota bacterium
CAAAGTTCCAGCCCGCTCATCGAAAGAAGAAGCTGTTTCATGCGCTCGAGATGGCTGAGGTTATGCTGGGTAACAGTGGTGTTTACCTGAAGAGGAAGCTCCGCTTCCTGGCAATATCTCACAACATTCATGGTCCACGCAAAAGAACCTGGAACCCCTCTGAAGGCATCGTGCACAGCGGCACTCGGGCCGTCAATGCTGATGGCCAACCTCGCCAGCCCAAGCCGGCGCAGGCGAAACACAGCGTCCTTGGTAACAAGCGGGGTTCCGCTTGGAGACATGGCAACACGCAGTCCAACTGCTCGGGCATGCCGGACCAGATCGAACACATCCGGGCGCTTCATTGGGTCCCCGCCGGTTATGACAAAAAGCGGCCCCTGAGAAGCATCCTGGCCCGGGCTAAAACGGCGGATCTCTTCGATGAGCCGGAAGCCCTCTTCTGTGGTAAGTTCGTTCGGATGGCGGTTTGGTTGAGCGCAGGCCCGGCAGTGAACACAGACCAAGTCGCACGCCTGAGTGATTTCCCATATAACTATAAACGGCGATTGCTCTAAATCCGGGAAAAAGTACGCAGGTTGCCCCGGCTGTGCAGGGTCAAAGCCGTGTTTTTCGCGGGTTTCCCCGGCAGTGCCCATAGACGGACCTCCAAAAAGAAACTTTGGCGTTCAATCAGTTCTTGCTCGTCAAAACTCCGTTCGAACTCAAGTGTATTGTAGTGGTTCCGTCTGGGCAGGATGTATGACGACCGCCATGTATGAACGAAGGGATGGAAAGATTCCGCCGCACCCGCTATCCTTTCGGCGGTAGTTCGAGGAGGCGCTGCTCAATGTATGCCATGGGGTTGGCCGGGCCGTGTCCGCTTCCCAGAGGGAGGGCGCCTTTAATAGCCGCTGTGATGAACTCGCGGGCAGATTCCACCGCACTCGGAACATCCATACCTTTGGCGATGCCGGCCGCTATTGCCGAGGCGAAGATGCATCCGGTGCCGTGAGTATTTTGGGTTTCGATGCGCTCTGCAGGAAAGCGAACGAAGCTGGTGCCGTCGAAAAGGATGTCGCAGGGGTTGCCCTCAAGATGGCCCCCTTTCACCACCACGTAGCGCGGCCCCAGCGCATGTATGGCGCGTGCCGCTTCCTCCATCTGCACCGCATCCCGAACAGCGAAACCGCACAGGGCACTTGCCTCGTGAAGGTTCGGCGTTACTACCATTGCAAGCGGCAGGAGCTTGTCTTTTACCGCCTGCACGGCATCCGGTTTCAAAAGCGGCGCCCCGCTTTTCGCAATCATCACCGGGTCCACCACCAAATTTCGGATGCCGTGTTCTCGAACTTTCTGCGCAACCACTTCCACAATTGGCGCGCTTGAAAGCATTCCTGTTTTCGCGGCATCAACGCCGATATCGCGCACCACCACATCTATCTGCAGTGCCACAAACTCCGGTGGAACCTCCACAACACCAAATACGCCGGTGGTGTTTTGAGCTGTTAAAGCGGTAACGGCGGTCATCCCGAACACGCCGAGGGCGGAGAAGGTTTTCAAATCAGCCTGGATGCCAGCTCCGCCGCCGGAATCCGAGCCGGCTACAGTTAGCGCTCTGGGTATCCTCATCTCTGCGAATCCATATCCGACCAATTTGGGCCGCGCTTTACGTCAACCTTCAGAGGCACCTTTAGTGTGTATGCCTGCGACATCTCTTCGCTTACCAGTTTGCAAATCGCTTCCACCTCCTGTGCCGAAACCTCAAGCAGAAGCTCATCGTGCACCTGAAGCAGAAGCTTGGCTGAACTGCCTTCGCGTTTGAGGCGCGAAGCAACACGAATCATCGCTAGCTTCATAATATCTGCCGCCGTGCCTTGAATCGGGCTGTTCACCGCGGCCCTCTCGGCGAAAGCCCTAACGTTGCGGTTGCCGGAGTTAATCTCCGGTATGTACCGCCGCCTGCCGAGCAGCGTGGTTACATATCCCTTCTCTCTGGCCTGAGCTTGAATGCTGGTTACGTACTCCTTAACCCTGGGAAATCTGGCGAAGTACCCCTCTATGAACTTTTTAGCATCCGGCACAGATATGCCCAATTCACGCGAAAGCCCATAGTCGGTCATGCCGTAGAGCACGGCAAAATTCACGGTTTTCGCCTGCCGCCTCATATCAGGAGTTACCTCTTCGTCTCGAACGCCGAAGAGCGTTGAAGCGGTGTGGGCGTGGATGTCTTCGTCGGCTTCAAAAGCCCGGAGCAGTTCGGGCTCTTCCGTTATATGGGCCAGGATGCGCAGTTCTATCTGCGAGTAGTCTGCCGAAACCAGAAAGCACCCCTCCACTGCTGCGAAAGCCCTGCGGATTTCCCTGCCCACATCGGTGCGAATGGGGATGTTCTGCAGATTTGGATTGCTGGACGAGAGCCTGCCGGTTGCGGTTACGGTTTGGTTCAGCGAGGTGTGAACGCGGCCGGTTCTCGGGTTTATCAAGCCCACCAGCGCATCGGCATATGTGGATTTCAGTTTGGTAAGCTCTCGGTACTCCAGAATCTTGGCCGCAATTTCGTGTTCGGCGGCCAAAGCCATCAAAACCTCGTTGTCGGTTGAGAAGCCCGTTTTGGTTTTCCGGCCCGCAGGAAGCTTCAGCTTCTCGAAAAGAACGCTCTGAAGCTGTTTTGGGGATCCGATGTTGAACTCTTCGCCGGCAAGGCGGTGTATCTCGGATTCCAAGCCGCGAATGCGGCCGTTGAGCGACTCCGACAGGGCCGTGAGAGCCGAGCGGTCAACCCAAACCCCGGTCTGCTCCATCTCGGCCAGAACGGGGATCAAAGGATGTTCTATACTGCGGTACACATCAAGCAGTTCGTCGGCTTCAAGCCTGCTCTCAAGCTTCGGGGCCAGCTGAAAAATGCAGGCGGCTTCGTTTCCAACAATTTTAGCTGTGTTTTCGCTGTCTTCCGCAAGTTCTAAGAGACTGCCTCCCGAAGCGGCTCTTGCCTGAAGCTGTTTTTCGAGGATTTCCAGGGAAAGCGATGGAAGGTCGTAACTGCCGCGGCCCGGGTTTAGAACGTACGCCGCAACCATGATATCGAGTGAAACCCTATGGGCGAGGCGATCCTGAAGATTACGAGCCGCATGCAAAAGCCGCTTCAGATCGTGAACGACCAACCGAACATCGGAATTCAGCAGGATTTCAAGGGCACCTGACGCAAGCGGCCGAGGGATGTACAGCCTGCAGTCTGGCTCGGCGTGGACCGCCAGGCCGTCCAGCTCGGCCCAAAGCGGGTCTTGACTGCTGTACAAAGGAGCCAGTGCTGCAGTGCTCTGCGGCGCCAACCGCGCGGTTCGGCGCTTTAGCTCCTCCAGCGAGGTTATGGTTTCCGGTGGGGGCAGATCCAAAACGGCGCGGGTTGGTGCTGAAGGCTTTGGAGCATTCTCCAGCATCTCCTCCAGCCGCGGCATTAGGGATTTAAACTCGAGGCGGGTGAACAGTTCGCGCGCGGCCGCACCATCAATCGGTTGAAGCCTGCAGTCGTCCGGGGTTATCTCGCAGGGAACGTCGGTTCTGATGGTGCAGAGATCTTTGGACCTTCTTGCGTCTTCGGCCCCGGCTTCGAGAAGCTTGCGCAGGCGTTCTTCCTTTACCTCGCTCAGGCGCGAAAGCAGGTTTTCCACACTGCCAAACTCCTTCACCAATCTAGCCGCGGTTTTGTCGCCCACGCCTTTCACGCCGGGTACGTTGTCGGATGGGTCACCCTTCAGCGCCTTGTAATCTGCCATTTGGTCCGGGCGAAAGCCGAACCGCTCCTGCACAGCGGCTGTATCGTACTCTATGGTATCGGTAACGCCGCGCTTGGTAGTAACAACAACAATGTCATCCCCAACCAGCTGAAGCTCATCCAGGTCTCCGGTAACGATAAAGACCGAATAGCCAGCCTCTTTGGCGCGGAGCGCCATGGTGCCAACGCAGTCGTCGGCTTCGTAGCCGGGCACCTCCAGAATTCTTATGCCCAAAGCGTGCACCAGGTCCCGCGCGAAAGGCATCTGCTTCACGAGATCTTCAGAAGCCGGTGGGCGCTGAGCTTTGTACTCTGCATACGCCTCGTGGCGGAAGGTGGGGCCGCGTGCGTCGAAGGCAACTACTGCCGCCTCCGGTTTGTACTGGTTTAGGAGGTTCAACAGCATGTTGGCAAATCCGTACACAGCGTTGGTTGGAAGCCCCTCCGAAGTGGAAAGGTACGGCACTGCATGGAAAGCCCGGTACAGCAGGCTGTTTCCATCCACAACCAAGAATTTGGGTTTATCCGCGGCCATTTCTTTCAGTTCCATGGAAGGCTCAGCATATTTTCCACAAGCCCGAGGAGGCGGGCGTCCAGAAGAAGCGTTTCGGTTAAGTTCAGACGCTTTGGTAGGAGAGTTTCCATACCCAGAAGCGACTCCAGCGGGGTTTTAGGTGCCATCTCCTTGAGCTTGGGTTCCCCGGGGATTTTGGCTTCTCTGGCGGCGATGGCCACCGCATCCTGCCAGTTGCCGAGGTAGTCCACCAAACCCAGACGCAGTGCCTGCCTGCCGGTGTACACGCGGCCGTCGGCGAGCTTCAGCACCTTTTCTCTTGGCAAACGGCGGCCGGAGGCAACAGCATCAACAAACTGGTTGTAGACATCCATAATTATGCCTGTAAGAAGCTGTTTCTCCTGCTTGGTGAGCTGTCTCGCCGGGTTACCGGTATCCTTGTAAGGGCCGCTTTTGAGGACGTTCAGGTTTATGCCAAACCGCTTCAAAAGCCCCTCGGCTTCCGGCAGCTGCATGATGACGCCTATGCTTCCAGTTACCGTAGAGCCATTTGCCACTATGCGGTCTGCGGCAGACGCAATATAGTAACCTCCGGAGGCCGCCACATCTCCCATCGATGCAATGACCTTCTTATGCTTTTCGGTTCGCAGGCGAACCACCTCTCGGTATATCTCTTGGGAGGCCGCCGCACTGCCGCCCGGGCTGTTGATTCGGAGCAAAACGGCTTTAATCGACGGGTCTTTGCCGGCCGAGCGAAGCTGTTTGATCACCGACTCCGAACCGGTGCCGCCTATCAGCGCACCGCCCCCTCCCGCGCTGATGAGCCCAGAAATACGCACAACCCCAATCCGCGGGCCGGCTTCCGAAACAGCCTTGCCGAAGAGCCAACCGATGAAGAGCAGGAACAATATCACCCATGGGAGAAATCCCACAACGACAGCTATTATGAGCGGCGTGTTAATTCTTCTAGGAGTCTGTTGGCTGGGCGCAGTTTGCGAATCCATTTGATCACCCGTATCCAAATTGCTTGTTAGTAAAGTTCGTCGACAGGGGCGTTTTCCCTGCGTCGGAATTCGGCAGTAAGGGGGCATACACCTTCGGGTAGCTGTACCCGCGGAACCTTCCAATTCGATCCAGGAGCAAGATATGAAGATTGGTCTGGTGATTTATTCAAACGACCCGGAAACCGTGTGGAATGCTTTTCGGCTCGGGAACTTCGCATTGGAAAGAGGAGACGAAGTTAAAGTTTTTTTGCTGGGAAAAGGTGTGGAATGCGAATCGCTTGATACTGGGGACTTCAAGGTTACGGAGCAGATGCACTCTTTTGTTGATGCCGGCGGAGAGATACTCGCTTGCATAACCTGTCTCAACATCCGACAATCTGCGGGCTCGGAGCTGTTCCGCATTTCCACCATGCAGGATTTATACAACATGGTCATGGAAAGCGATAAAGTCATTGCTTTTTGAGAGTTTGCCAAACCGGCCCCGGCGGGAGAATTACTTCCTTTTTCCTTTGCTGTGAAACTTGGGGTGTGGAGCAGCTCCACACCCCAAGGAGCGGCACTGGAAAACGTTACTTCTTGGTCCCCAGCGGCGGCTTAGTTGTTGGCTTGCCGGCTCCTACATTGGTCTTGGGCATGGTCTTCTTCTGCGGTTTGGCAACCGCCTTGGGCGCGGTTTTCTTCACTTTGGCGTGCTCGTGGGTAACGGCTTTCTTAACCGCAGAAGCCCCGGCCTTTACCTCCTTGCCGGTCCAAGCAGCTGCTTTCTTTGCCGCACCTGCGGCCGCCTTTGCCTCCTTGCCGGTCCATGTTACAGCTTTCTTCGCCGCACCAACAGCCGCCTTGGTTTCCTTCTTCAGCTTGCCCTCCGCCGCCTGAGAAGGAACAGATGCTGTCATTCCCGCAAGGAGCAAACCGGCGGTGAAAAGCGACATGGCCATTAGAAGCTTCCTCAACGGTATCACCTCCTTTCAGCAACCATGCTCATAGTATTTTAACGCACTCCGGGAACTACAGTCACCACCCGTTTGTTAAATACCCTCTTGCTTTTAGGCAAGCGCTGTTTTCCTGCGTCTGCGGCAGGTCGCGCTGTCCAGCGGAATCCGCCGTACCCCACGCGGAGATGTATTCATTCGCCCGACGGGGGTTTAGGAGAGCTTCCACCGCTTTCGAACGGCAGTTGGTTGTGCTCCCGAAATGAATCTGAAGCTGAGTCGTAAAGGTTGAAATAGCAGTGATGTCTGCCGGTATGGCAGCCGGGTCCGGCCATATCTATAAGGACCAGAAGGGAGTTGTTCTCGCAGTCGGCGCGCACTTCGCGGACGAACTGCACATTGCCCGATGTTTCACCTTTCATCATGACGCGGCCGTGCGACCGACGGAACACATGCACCTTCCCCGTTTTCAGCGTTAGTTCCAGCGCTTCTCTGCTCATATAGGCAAGGGTAATAACCTTACCGGTTGAGGCCTCCTGAAAAACGCACGGAATAAGCCCCTGATCATTGAACTTCAGCGTATTCAGCAGTTTCTCCACAGCAGTACCTCTGAAAAGCAGTTTAAATTAAATAATGCCGGCTCTCACAAGGTCTTTCAAGTTCACCATGCCCACAGGGCGGTTTTGGTCGTCCAAAACCGGTATCTCGCCGATCTTGGTGCCGCGCGCCTGAGTGCGCAGTTCCATAACGTAAACGGCTTCCGCGGCAAGCTGTCCCAAGCGCATGATGGCTGGATCTGGGGTCATAGCCTGTTCCACAGGTTTGCCCAAAGCACCTTCATCTTTCAAAAGCTGCCTACGTATGTCGCCGTCAGTGACGATGCCTGCCAGGCGTCCCCCTTCGTCAACAACGCAGGCGGCACCGGCATTGGCTTTCGTGATGGCAAAAAGCACATCGCGCAGGAGCGTGCCCTTGGAAACCACGGCAAGCTGGTCGCCCGTACGCATTATATCGTCCACGCGCAACAGCAAGCGCCTGCCCAGCGCGCCGGCCGGGTGGAAAAGGGCATAGTCTTCTTTTGTAAAGCGTCGAAGCTTCATCACGCACAAAGCAAGGGCGTCTCCAAGCGCCATCATGCAGGTAGTGCTGGCGGTAGGCGCAAGGTTCATGGGACAGGCCTCCCGCTCAACAGATGTATCCAGCACTACATCCGCCGCTGTGCTTAGGGTTGAATTTTCGCGCCCGCAGAATGCGATAATTGGAACCCCTATCCGCTTAACGGTTGGAAGTATGGCCGCAAGCTCCTCGGTTTCTCCGCTGTTGGAAAGGGCCAAAAGGAGATCGGAGCGGCTGATTACGCCGAGGTCTCCATGGACACCCTCTCCTGGATGCAAGAACACCGCCGGTGTGCCAGTACTGGAAAGCGTGCCAGCGATCTTCCTCCCTACCGCGCCGGATTTGCCCATGCCGGTTACTATAACCTTCCCGCGGCACTTCAACACCATCTCCACGGCTTTTTCGAAGCGCACGTCTAGGCGGCTGCGCATGCGCTCTAGGGATTCTATTTCGATCTGCAGAAACGCTTTTGCGTCGTCCAGGATGCTCATCTGTGAAATCTCTCCGGATTGGAGTTTGCCGGTTCAATCATGCTCCACAGTTCCAGCTTCCCTCGCCGCGCGCACAATTCGATCGACGGCCTGGGCGGTACGAAGCAGTTCCTCCAGATCGGTTACCTTTAGCATGGTGGCGGCGTCGGAAAGAGCGGAATCCGGATCTGGATGAACCTCTACCATTATTCCATCAGAGCCAGCTGCCAATGC
>JBMFPP010000099.1:0-7993 GCA_049969055.1 Armatimonadota bacterium
AGAAGTGCTGACCAGTTGCTTGCTGTGTCCACGGCGGCACGACAGCGGTGAGGCTTGTTAGGTTGAAAGCAAAGCGACGGCAACCAGCGCCAATATCAGCCCCAGGATGTGCGCCGGTGTTAGGGGCTCTTTCAAGATGGCGGTGCTCAGGATCACAGTGACGAGCGGGTAAAGCGCTGTGAAAGGAACAACCACATTGGTGTCTCCCAGCGAGAGAGCGCGAACAAAGAATAGGGTGCCCCCAAGTCCGCACACACCCCCTGCAACAGCAAGTACAGCCCCTATATGGTGAAAAGAGAGGTTTTTCCACTGGTAGGCCAAAATACCAACGGTAACGAGGAGCGTACCACATCCTTGGAATACGGTAACGGTCCAAGGGTTCATATACTTCACGGCGAGTTTGGGCAGAAAGCCCCAAACACCCCACACCAAGACGGCAATGCTGGCGGGGATAATCCAACTATGCATTGTTTGTCTTTTTGTTTCCTAGCCCGCCGAAAAGGGCGGGCGCCACTGCCTTTCGTACCTTTGAGGGCGCCAGCTTTGAGTGCACTTACTGCTGAGCCACCTTTATGGTAACGGTTGTTTTCGCCGGTTCTTTAACGCGGTTTATATCTCTTACGATAAGCGTAACAGTGTAATCTCCCGGCTTACGGAAGACGTGGGTAACCACAGGACCGTAGGCTTCCTCCTGGATACCGTCGCTGGCGTCGAAGTCCCAAACATATTCGAGCAGGCTTTCACCGCCCTGAGCGGTTGCTGAGAACTCCACGCGGTCCCCGGTGTTCACTTCCATTTCATCGAGAGGATCGACGGTTATCTCTTCATCGTCAACTGCGGTGCGTATTTCACCCAGGTAGAAGGTGGAATATCGGTCCCCGAAGATCATGAGGCGCTGGAGAAGTGCCGGCCGGTTGGGTTTGGCGCCTTGAAAGGCTTCCAGCGGAATGTAGAGGCTGAGTATGCCGTCTTGAATGCGTGTGGTATCTATGGGTTGATCCTCAACGGTGAGCTTCGAGCCGTTCACAACCATGACCACCCTCAGGTACGATGGTATAGGCAGGGTTGAAGTACCAGTTGAGGCGCCGTACGAACCGCCGAATGGATATCCCGGTGGATATCCGGTGCGAGGACCGTAGGGCATACCTGGGGGCATACCCGGTGCCGGCGTGTACGGCGTGGTGCCGAATGTTTCACCCTCTGCGCCCAAGCCCTGGAACTTCATAGTGAGAACTAGGCAGGCGTACTTGGTGGCAAAAGCATCGGAGAGATCGACGGGCTTGGTGAAATCGAGCCTGGCTCCGGAGTAGTAGCCATCGGTGCGCACCTCAATCGAATTGGGCCCGGTAATGCCCTGCTTGCTGTTTAGAAGCGCCGCACCACTGCCCCATCCGCCAAGGACAATGCCGACAGCAGAGGGATCTTCACCCGCATATATGGTTACTTCTGGGGCACTCAGAACCGAAGCGGGAATCAGGAAAGCTGAAACCAAAACCACAAAGGTTAAAGCTTTTTTCACGCCTTAAGCCTCCTTACTGCGCCCATTCTACAACAGGGAGTTCGGCGTGTCAACGCTGTTAAGTTCGTGTCGGGGCTTTTCAACAAAGGAACCGATGGTTACCCTGAGGTGCCTGCCCTCATCCACGAGTCTCCCCCTAAACGCCGGCAACTTACCCATGACCCTTCTCCCACTGCGGGGAGAAGGGCGTCTCGGTCCCCTCTCACGGTGCTGGGAAAGGGGTTAGGGGTGGTGCCGGAGAAGGGCAAGAAGAGAGAGCAAGTAGTTCCGGCAAACGCTTTGCAAGCGAATCTGGCCCATAATTTTTCGTTTGCTTTAACCCCTCAAACACCATCTTTAAAGCCCTGTGCCCCAGCCCCAAACCCTTATAAAGCACCCGCCGCAGGTGAACACGACTCCTTCCCTGCCCCTCTTTACATTACTCCCATCTGAAACTTATAATGGTGGTGGCTTTTAGGAAAGGTTTGGGGTTGTAGCCCTCAAATGATAATGATTATCATTATCAAAAACGAAACGCGAGGAGTCTTGCAACCGTGGAAACTGATGCTCAGCGCCGCCCCTCCGGCGAGGTAAAAAGCCTGATCTTGGTGGGAAACCCAAACGTGGGCAAGAGCGTGATCTTCGGCGCGCTCACCGGTACCTATGTAACTGTATCTAACTACCCAGGCACTACTGTTGAACTAACCACCGGCTGGACCAGCATAAACGGCCGCAGAATCGAGGTGATCGACACCCCAGGCATCAACTCCCTAACCCCAAACTCCGAGGACGAGCAGGTTACCAGAGATATCCTTCTGGAAAAAGACTCTTCCGCAGTTGTTCAAATCGCAGATGCGAAAAACCTACGCCGGGCATTGCTGATCTCCATCCAGCTGGCGGAAATGGACATTCCTTTCGTCATCGCCCTGAACATGCAAGACGAGGCTCAAAACCGCGGCATAGAGGTGGACGCGGACAAACTCTCCAAGCTCTTCGGCGTGGACGTTGTTCCCACGGTGGCAATCCATCGAAAAGGCATCGATAGACTGCGCGCCTCGGCTGTTTTCCCGCGCAAGCCAACCCTTTGCCTGCGCTACAGTGCCGACATCGAAGAGGCTATCGAGCAGACTGCACCGCTTCTGCCTGAAGCCAATGTTTCCAAACGAGCCCTCGCCCTCATGATCCTAAGCGGAGACGAAACGCTTGTCCCTTGGCTTCGTTCTCGCCTTCCGCCTCATAGGCTCGAGCAACTGAAAAACCTCAGAGAGGAGGTCCAAAGCCGATATCCGGAACCGCTTGGCTTTGCAATCAACCGCCAGCGCTTAAAATGGGCAGACGATTTCGCCGCCCAGGTAACCAGCGTATCCGACCGCGAAACGGGTTCGGTGGCCTCACTGTTCGGCAAACTGGCCATGCATCCGGTTTGGGGTATACCTATACTGTTTGCCGTTCTGTTTTTGGTTTATCAATTTGTTGGGGTTTTTGGGGCGCAAACGTTAGTCGGCTTTCTGGAAGAAGTGGTTTTCAGCCAGTATATCAACCCTGCCGCATCTGCCATTATCCGTGCTGTGCTTCCTGTGCCGTTTCTGCGCGACATGCTGGTTGGAGAATACGGTCTAATTACCATGGCCCTCACTTACGCTTTTGCAATTGTTCTTCCCATTGTGGCAACTTTCTTCCTCGCCTTTGGAATACTTGAGGACTCCGGATACCTACCGCGCCTGGCCGTCATGGTCAACCGCATCTTCAAGGTGTTGGGCCTCAACGGCAAAGCAGTACTGCCTATGGTACTAGGCCTCGGCTGCGATACAATGGCCACTCTAACGGCCCGGATACTGGAAACACGCAAAGAGCGGCTTTTGGTTACCCTACTGCTGACCCTGGGCGTGCCGTGCTCTGCCCAGTTGGGAGTGATACTGGGACTGCTGGGCTCGCTCTCCGCAGTGGCAACCGCAATTTGGGTGGCGATAGTGATATCATCCCTGGCGCTGGTAGGCTACATCGCGTCCAAACTGCTCCCGGGCGAGAGCTCCGAATTTATTTTAGAACTACCACCGATCCGCCGACCTCAGATAAGCAACCTAGCGGTGAAAGTAGCCGCCCGCATGGAGTGGTACCTAAAAGAAGCGGTTCCACTTTTTATGCTGGGTACGTTCATCCTCTTCGCATCTGACCGCCTGGGCTTGCTGAAAATCGCAGAAGGGTTACTGCGCCCCGTTGTCGTTAACCTTCTGGGCCTTCCCAAAGAAGCCGCTGTATCCTTCCTCATGGGCTTTCTGAGGAGAGACTACGGAGCTACCGCGTTGTATGACATGGCCCAGAAAGGACGGCTCAGCAATACTC
The DNA here is from genome assembly GCA_049969055.1 of Armatimonadota bacterium. Taxonomy (GTDB): domain Bacteria; phylum Armatimonadota; class DTGP01; order DTGP01; family JBMFPP01; genus JBMFPP01. The sequence goes on from JBMFPP010000099.1 coordinate 3,842, forward strand.
AGATATTGGTAAGCGTTGTGACTATTACATTCTTTGTGCCCTGCATCGCCCAGTTTTTCGTTACTGCAAAAGAGCGCGGCGCGAAAGCCGCGGTAGGCATTGCTCTGTTCGCAGCGCTCTTCGCGGTGGGAGCCGGCACTCTGCTCAATATGGTTCTCACCACCCTGGGAATTAGCTTCTGATGGGAAAGAAATTCTCGTATGTATGCGGTCTGTGCGGAACCCACTTTGTGTGGGACTCTGACCAAAAACCTGCGGTGTGCAGTAACTGTCCGCTGGCTCGCAACTGCGGAATGGTTATGTGCCCCAACTGCGGCTACGAGTTCCCCACCAAAAGCAAAATTGTCGAGTGGCTCACCATGCTTTGGGAAAAGTGGAGGATGCGCAACATATGAAAGTTCCAGAAAACCAAGAGGAACTATTGGAGCTGATCTGGTTACTGCGCGAAGCCGGCGAGCCAACAACGGTGGAGAACCTGCTGGCGCATACCGAGGAAATCGGCGCGGCCGAACTGCTGGAAACTATGTGTCAGAACGGCCTCGTTGAAATCCACAACGACAAAATAAACCTGCTCCCACTGGGAGAAGAGCTGGCCGCAAAAGTAATACGCCGCCACAGGCTGGCCGAGGTGCTCTTATCAGAGCTTTTGGAGCTTTCATCGGAAGAAGTGGAGGACAACGCCTGCCGGTTTGAGCACATCCTCTCGGAGAAAGCAACAGACAGCGTGTGCACACTGCTTGGGCATCCACCGAAATGCCCCCACGGGCGCCCCATACCGCGCGGACCTTGCTGTGCCCGCTTCCAAACAGAGATTAGGCCGCTTGTTACGCCGCTCACTCAGCTTCGTCCGGGAGCCGTGGCTAAAATCGTCTTCATTCACCAGCGGCGCAGATCAACTTTGGACCGCCTCAGTGCGTTTCATGTGGTGCCGGGAACGATCATCAAACTCCACCAAAAGCACCCTTCTTACGTGATTCAGGTGGATCAAACCGAAATCGCCATCGACAACGAAACCGCTAGCGAAATCTACGTGCGAGAGGTGGAGCCTAGTACTTCGTGGGGAGGCCCAAGGCCATGCGCAGGCAAACCACGACATCGGCACGGTCCACCTTGGCGTTTCGGTTGAAGTCCATTGCCGCAACTCCTTCTTCGGACAGTGTTGCAAGGCCCAAACTTGCTCGCAGGGCCAAAACCACATCTGCAGATGTAACTGCACCGTCGCCGTTAGCATCGCCTAACACGCGTCCAAGGGGAAACCTCTGGCTGAACACCGTGAAACTGCCGTCATCCTCCCCCTCTGAAAGCGACAGATTATCAAACCATGCAGAGCCGCCCGGCGATCCTGAAACTTGAGCCCGGAATATTGCCAAATTCGGCTGTCTGGAGCCCGTGGAAAATCTTCCGGTTACCTTCCGCCAGCCAGAAGTTCCCGTTACCGGCGGCGTCTCTAAAGATTGGTGGTAAGCCCCATCATCCCACCAAACCACCAACACGGCGGCCGCTCCGGCAGGTAGCTTTTCAGTTTTCACCCAGCCTGAGAAGGTGTAGGTTGTGTTGGGCTTCAGTTGAGAGCCGGGAACCACCTGCTGTAAATACGATTGAAGCAATCCCCCTCGCTTAGACAACCTATATGCGGCTTGGCCGCTCACGAACTCATCGCGAACCCAGGCATGCTCCGCTGTGGAGGGATAGTCTTGACCAAAGGACCAACCGGGCGGATCCTTTGCCGCGCTGTAACCACTTATTCCCTCCAAGCTTGGATTGTCGAGCAGGTTTTTTCCACCGCCAACCGATGTGTCATATCCGAAAAGAGCGGCCTCCGCGGCAAGCCGGCCGGAAGGCGCATCCCGCGGAGAGGTTACCTGAAAGCTGAAGCGGGCCACCTCGCCTGCGTTTACCCGCACCGGAAAGGGTTGAAGCGGAACTACTAGAAGATACTTTGTAACGTCCTTATCGCCTATAAAGAGCCGAAGCGCTGCCGCATCCACAGTGACAGCAGAACCACCGCTGTTAACAACAGTTACGGTAACCGGAGCTGAACCGCCGGGCCAAACACTGCTCCCTCCGATGGAAGTCACCCGAACGTCGGCGGCGCCGGCAGATGGCGGCACTGCAAAAAGCAAACACAGTGCCGCCGAAGCAACAGAAGTTATCCACGGCTGTAAGCCCATGTTTGTTCCATCGGTGCGCTGTAAGGTACGCCGCCGGCTTCGCAGAACCCGGCTAACCCAAAGGCGGCGGTGGCGGAGGAGCACCCTCCTCATCCAACACAACCTCGGCTGTGCCCGTTGAAGCATCAACCTGAGCTTCAATAAGGACCTTCTGCACGCCGATAATCCTCTGCGGAGCGGTGTAAACTCCATCACTGGTTATAATCCCGCCGGCAGATCCCACTACCCGCCAGCTCACGCCGGTAACCATCGGCCCAACAACCACAACGTCAAACTTCTGGCGATCACCCGGGCCAAGAACTGCCGCATCTGGGTCCACAAACACGAGCGTAAGGTTCGCCCCGAAATCCTCGTCGGATATAAGGCCGACGGCGCGACGCAGTATAGCCAGCACATCTGCTACGGTCAAAGCACCATCGCCGATTATTCGGTTGCCAACACCCTTGCGCGGTGCAACATCTCCAAGGCGTAGGTCGTTCTTCGTCGGCAAAGCCAATCCGATCGCCGCACGCAGTACCCTTACTGCGTCGTCAACCGCCACCTTGGAGTCGCCAGTGACATCGCCCAACACAGCCCGAGTAACTGCATTAGACGGAGCGGCGTTTAACACCCCGCACACCAAAAACGCCGAAACAAGCCCTCTGCGTACCAATGGAATATTCCATAAACTGTAGATCATCAGTACCCCCTACAACCGTAAACCACCGGTATATTAGCATCGCAGTCAAAGTAGTTCTTAGGGCGTTCGGATAAAGGCACGTCCGGATTTGCCCTGTAGGTGATTTCCGGAAGCTTCTTAATAGGAATCCACTTGGCATGACCGTCCACGAATGTCATATTGATGCCGCCTTTGTGGCGGTCTATAGCTATGCGCCCCATGCCGCAGTCGTCCGGAGGGGTCTCCAAATTGGCGGGGAGTTTCTGGGTGGGCAGTGGCCACGTATCAATCCAAACGCCGTCTGCATCGAACATGGTGTTGGCTGGATTTTTAACGTCAGATTGGCCGCAGTTGTAAATGAAGCCGTTATGGGCATAGGCACCTATCGAGCTAAAATTGCCCTGGCTCCAAAACCAAGTTGTATGTGCACTTCCCCAACCCTGATCGGACTCGCTGACTGAAGGGCAGAGGTATACACTTGAGGTGTTTGCCCTGGTTATTTTGTTCAAATATCCGCGCAGAGCTTCCGGCCACAAACCAGAATCAATGTTGTAAGCGGGAAACTGCTCATCGTAATCCCCCATGTACTGCAGAAGAGCCATGCCGATCTGCTTTTGGTTATTGAGGCAGGTAGTAGATCGCGCACGTTCTCGCGCGGATGCAAACACAGGGAACAAAATAGCGGCAAGAATGGCTATAATCGCAATCACTACAAGCAGTTCGATTAGGGTAAACCCCGATGGTCGGCGCCGAAAAGTGAACATCCAACCACCTCCATTCAGAAACCGGCTTACTTGCTGGTTCGACGCCGCCGAATTGGTCCCTGCAGAACGGTGCTTCTAAAACACGGGATTTACAGCTCTGTCGGAGGTCTTTTAGCGCGCAGGTCTATGCAGTTGTGAGAAACATCCTTGCGAAACTGCCGGACAGGCGCAAACATCCAAACTTGCATGCCCGCGTCGGAGCTCGCAAACCACGCCAACGGCTACTCAGCAAACTCCACACGCACGTCGGCCGGTATAAAACCGCGTTGGGCCCCCGTCCGCAGAAACCGTCTCACGGCCTCGCGGCCGTCCGGACCCATATCCAACGTACGTTCATTCACGTACATACCAACAAACCGGTCCGCGGTATCTATATCCAGCCCGCGGGCATATCTCAGTGCGTAATCAAGTGCTTCCCGGCGGTGCTCCAGAGCATACCGGATGCTTTGATGCAGAAGCTCCGAAACGCGGTGGATCAGCTCCGGGCCGAGGTCGCGGCGGACAGCGTTCAAACCCAAAGGCAAAGGTAGCCCGGTAGTCTCCTGCCACCACACACCGAG
>JBMFPP010000100.1:0-7992 GCA_049969055.1 Armatimonadota bacterium
CGAACAGGCAGCCGCCAAAGCCGCGGGGGAATCTAACAAGTCAGTACGCGCGCAAACAGCGGCCGTTCTGGCTCTTCTTGCGGCGGTTTCGCTTGGCACAGCCGCCGGATGCCTGTCCCACGTTTGGGAGCACTGGAACATCTTGGCAGGAGCGGCCGGCACGGCAGCGGCTGTTTTCGCAGGCTTTACGGCAAAGGCCGCAAACCATCGGCGGAAATATCGCGCTTTCAATCAGGAGTGGGAAGCATGTGCTCAAGCGGCGCTGGAAGCAACCAAACAGCACGACGCTCTGCTCCACAGCTATCGACTGCGCTACCATGGGGACGCAAACAGCTCGGTGGAGCCCGGCTTCATCGAGAAGGTGAGGCTTTTGGAGCTGGAACAAACGCCGTCCGAAGACCCGGACACCATAGAACGCATGCTGACCGGCGCGAGGTCTGCCCTGGATGCCCGCCGAAAAGCGTGCGAGGTGCTGAACGGCGGTCTGCTGAGCATGTCCGCAGGGGACGCATTGAAAGTTCTGGATGGACGAGCAGAAGCTCTGGCAGAGGAACTGGCGCGCGCAGAGACCGCCGCAGAATCGGCCGAACAGGCGGCAGAAGAAGCGGTTCGAAACCTTGGAAGCTTGGGCACCAAACCCCTGGAGCTGTGGCTGGATAAGCGCCGCAGGATACTGACGGCTAGGGCAGAAGCAGCAGCGCTCAACGCTCGGAGAATTGGCTTGGCCGATGTTGCACATCCACCTGCGGTCGACGGTGCTTGGCTACAAGCAGTCCTGCAGAAGGTTCGCCAGGCACAGCGATCGGCCGATGAAGAACGAGATGCCGCCGTAAAAGCGGTGGTCGAAGCGGAACGAAAACAGGCCGTGGAATCTGCCAGAAAGGACTCGATCCTGAAAGAGCTCGAGCAGATTCTCTGCCAGCTTGTGGAACTGCGTCGAGAAGATGCCGAAGCCGAAGCAGCCCGCTTGAAGCAAAAGATCAAAAAGGCAGAAGCCGCCCTGGCGTTCTGGCGCAGTCGGCTTGAAGCGGCCGCGAGCCGGCTTCAGCTGGCGCCCAGCGTTCCCGAAGCAGCCGGAGAGCTTAAACGCACCGAGGCAGAACTGCGCCAGGCACAACAGCGCACTGCTTCCTTGTGCGAGCTTCAGGCGGAGTCAGCGCGCCTTCAGGCCGATTTGGAAAGCGCTCAAACCGAATGCCGCAGTTTAATTCAGCAGGCGGCTTCACTGTGCGCAGTTGGCTGGGCAGATACCAATGGCTTTTGGGATACAACATCTTTGCAGAACGCTTTGGAGAACCTCCGCGGTGCCGTGTTGCAAGAGCTGGAGAGGTTGGACAGAGAAAAGCTTCAAGAGCTTAAAGATGCCTTGCAGAGGAAGCACGGGGAGATAAGCGCAAAGCTGGCCGCTCAGCAGTCTGAAATAGAGCTTGTGGAAAAAGATATTACAGCACTGCTGGAGCCGTTGGGCATCAACCCGCAGCGCCCCATTTGCACAGCGTCCATGCAGAGCGTTTTCCCGGAGCTGAAGGACGCAGACGAGACCTCCTCAGAGAGCTTGTCCGATGAGTTGGAAAATCTGAAAGCCGCCCTGCTCTCCGCAAGGGAAAAGGCCGCCGAGCTCGAGGAAAAGCTCCACCTGGGCGGAGTGGAACTGGACACAGAAGAGGAAATCCGCAGGCGAGACACTGCCATTCGATCTCTAATCGTGCGCGAAAAAGCCGTACAGATAGCCCGCGCGGCGCGTGAAAACGCTGTGCGCAAGGTTTTGCCGAACACCATGCGCAACATGCGGCGCATACTGCCGCTTCTCACCATGGGAAGGTACCACGACGCCGAAATCGGCGAGGATTACCGCATAAGGATATGGGATGAGCGCGCCGGAGATTGGAAAACAAAGGGCGTGTTCAGCGGAGGCGCCAGAGACCAGTTCTCCTTGGCACTGCGTTTGGCTTTTGCATTGGCCACCCTTCCGCAGGAGCGGGGCACCGCACCATCCTTTATCTTCCTTGACGAACCGTTCAGCTCGTTCGATGCAGAGCGCGCGGCCGCCCTCACCTCACTGCTTACCCAGGGGGATATAGCCGACGCATTCGACCAAGTGTTTGTAATAACCCACAGCGCAGAACCCATCCGCTCCGCGTTTCACTATCACCTGCGCTTGCTCAACGGACGCGTGGAGCATGATATGGAAGGCATTCATCTCCCCCTTGATTTTCATACGTGAGACGCTGGCTCAATGGGGGGAGGGAAGGATGCATAACGAGATAAAGTGTTCTTCCAAGCCGTCAACTCCGACGCATAGAATACAAAAGTATAACCGTCCTCACCCTCCCCCGAAGGGATGCGCCGATGCGGAACGCGCTTGCTTTCGGCCAAGCGCAGAAGATACTCCACCGGCACACCCACAAGCCTGGCGGCATCATCGGCAGAAAGTTTGTCGGAGTCTTCAACATCCGCACGCGTGAAGTCGAACAGCTCCATCAGCATGGCTCGGGCGGCTGCAGGAGCTTTCGATAAGGCTTTTTCAAGCGCCGGTTCGAACGGCTCGCCGCGCTTGTAGTAAACGTTGGCCATCAAAACCAGGCAGTATGGGTCTTCAGGCCATTTTGCCACCATCTGACGGCAGGCTTCTTCAACCTCGTTGTAGCGGCGGAGGCGGAAGAGAGTGTTTACCAAAGATCGATGGGCCGCCCGCGACAGCGGCGACAAATCCCTCCAGTGCAGAAAAGCCTCTGCTGCCTTTTCAAGGTCACCAAGCCGCCACAACGCGGTGCCCAAGTATTCCCAAGCCTCTGGGTCATTCGGTGCCTTCTCCACAGCCTGCGACGCAAATTTGCGGGCTTGTTCGTTGCGGCCGGAATCCAAAGCCTCAAGCGCTTCGTCCAGAAGATGCTCTAACTGATTATCAGCCTCCATCTTCGTAAGACTCCAATGCCAAATCCACCACAGAGCCCAGATCTTGAAGCTGTTTGCGAAGCTCGGTGCTGTTTCCCACCACCAATATCACCATCTTGTCTGGGTTCAGGTACTTGCGTGCTGCTGCCAGAACATCCTGCCTGGTAACCGACCTAATGCCCTCCGGAAACGTTTTCAAATAATCCGGTGGATACCCCAAAAGCTCCAGTTCGGCTCTGGCATTAACCAGCTTCTCTGGTGTATCGTACTCGAAAACGAACGAGTTGACAATGGTATCTTTCGCCACCGCCATTTCTTCATCGGAAGGCGGCTTCGAAAGCATTTCAGCGATGGTTTCTCTCATAAGTTTAATCGCCTCGGCTGCATTCGACGATCTGGTCATTGCCACAGCGCGGAACAATCCCCGATCAGCTCCAGGTGATAACGCGGCCCAAACGCTGTAAGCCAAACCGCGTTCGGTGCGCACTCTGCTCACCATTCGCGAAATGAAGCCCTCCGCACCCAGTACCGAATTCAGCACCTGAACGGCATATCTCTCCGGGCTTAACCGCCTAATTCCAAGGTGGCCCATCACGATTACGCTTTGGGGCACATCCTTGTGTATCAAGTACAGCCCGGGCGTAAACCGCTCATCCACCGGCTGTAGCTTGGGGAAAACCACCTCCTGCGCTTGCCAGGAGGCAAACAAACTGCGCAGTTGTCCAAGAATCTCCTCTCTTTTGAAATCTCCGGAGACGGCCAGTATGGTATTGTTCGGACGGTAAAACTTGGAATGAAACTCCATAAGATCGGACCTGCGGATGGCCTTTATGGTGTTTGGCGTAGAAATCCACGCCCAAGGGCTTTCTTTTCCATACACAAGCCTGGCGAATTCGCGGCTGGCTATATTGTACGGATAATCGTTCCTGCGGCGAATAGCCTCCAAAGCCTGTTGTTTGGCCAGGTCCAACTTGTCTTCCTGAAAAACCGGCTTTGTTAGAATATCGGCGAAAATCCGAAGGGCTTTCTCACAGTGCCTGCTGAGGGTCGAAAGCCGAACGGTAGCGTACTCCGGCCCCACGGAAGATTCCACAGACGCCGCTATAGACTCCAGTTCCTCATCGATCTGATCGCCCGATTTGCCTGCCGCACCGCCTGTCCGCATTACACTGCCCACAATGGAGGCCAAACCAATCCGCTCCGGCGGATCGTAAACAGAGCCGGCCTTAACATAAGCCGCAACATTGACAAGCGGAAGCGAGCGGTCCTCAAGGGCATACACCACCATGCCGTTCGGCAAAACCGTTCTGTAAGGCTCCGGCGGTGAAAATTGAATCGGCTTCTGCTTGAGGCGCTCGGGGCGGAGCCTGGCATAAGGATAGCTCCCCCACGACGGCGAGCAGATCAACACAGCCGAAAGCAGGAAAACCGCGCAAATTCGAATGCGGCAAGCGGCTGTCATTGCTCGGCACCTCCTGCGGCTCGTTCTGCTGGAACGCCTTCCTCTTTTCCCGAAGGCGGAACCACTGCCGCAACCACTCTGTTTCGCTCCACAAGATACCTGCGGGCAACGCGCTGGATATCTTGTGCGGTTATACCGCGTATCCTCTCTTCCCAGCGCAGGATGTACCTCCAATCACCAGCCACCGTTTGGTAATACGCCAGTTTCTCGGCTAGGTCCATGTTGGTCTGCAGACCACGGAGGAACTCCGCAGTAAGAAGCGACTTCGCTTTCTCAAGCTCGTCATTCGAAATAAGCTCGTTTTTGAGCCTTTCTAGTTCGGCGTATATAGCTCTTTCCAAATCTTCCACGGAGTGCGGATGCATGGGGACCGCAGAGATAAGGAAAAGGTTGGGATACCTGGCCCCCGGCTCCGACGTCCAGCTGGAAACACTAAGAGCGATGTTTTTCTTAACCAGCGCAGAATAAAGCCTGGAGGTGCGGCCTTCCGTAAGAACCGCGTTCAATACGTCGAAGACAAAATCATCATCGCTGGGAAGCGTGGGCTTGTGATAAGCGATGATCAGGTGCGGCTGGGCCGCGAACTCAACCTTCACGCGCTTTTCACCAGACTGTTCGTCTTCTTTTGTTACAACCGGCGGTGGCGGCGGCCCCGGAGGGATGGCACCGAAGTACTTCTCCAAAATGGGAACAGCATCCTCAGTGCGGAAGTCTCCAACCAAAGCGGCAACCGCATTTCCCGGAACATAGTAGGTTCTGCGAAACCGCTCGGCCTGCGGCCGCGTAAGCGTGCGCAAATCACTCATCCAGCCGCCCGTCGGTGTTCGATAGGGATGAGCGGCAAACGCTGTGGCGATCAAAACCTCGTATAGTTTGCCAAAGGGGCTGTTTTCCACGCTCTGAAGGCGCTCTTCGCATACAACATCTCTCTCAGCGTAAAACTCCCGCAGTACAGGGGTTGCCATTCTCTGAGATTCGATAAGCGCCCACAACTCAAACTTATTTGAGGGGAGGCTGACCACATAAGCCGTCATATCTTTGGAGGTCCAGGCGTTCAGGTCCTCAGCTCCATTTACTGAGTAGATACGGTCAAGCTCGTTTGGCACAACGTAAGCCGCGGCCTCCTGCTGTGCCTTCTGCAGTTGAGCACGAAGCTTGGAAATTCTTTCCGCATCCTCGGGGCGGCCGGCGGCCTCCAGCCGCGCCAATTCAACAGCGATCGAATCCATCTTTTCCAGAAGGCGCTTCTCTCTGCGGTAGTTTTTGGTGCCGATCACCTGCGTACCCTTAAACGCCATGTGCTCAAGCAGATGGGCCAAACCGCTTTCACCGGCGGCCTCATCAACACCGCCGGCCTTAAAGGCGATGACAGCCGAAAACACCGGCGCTTGGTGACGCTCAACCAGCAAGAACTTCATGCCGTTTTTCAGGGTGTGTTCGGTAACCCGCTCTTGCAGAAGCTGTGCGCCAGCAGCCGATGCCGCCGCCAAAAGCACCGCAAGTAAAACGGCGGTAACCCCAAAACAACGCTTTACCAACCGATCACCCTCCGCAGGAAGATTACACAACCATTGTCCCCAGCCATTATCCCACCGCAGGAAGAAGGGCGCTCGCCCCATCGCCCGGAAGCTGAGAGGGGAGCCAAGGGCAAGCACAAGCCTGTCCTCATCCTCAACCCCTCTCCCGTCCTCCGACAGGAGAAGGAGGCTCTGGCTTCCCTCCCCCGCGGCAAGCAGGAAGAAAACGGGGACGAAGGCTGGCGGTGCTGAAAAATATAACCAAAAAGTGTTTCTAGAACCCGAACCCAGCGTCCTTCAGCACCGACTTCACGCAGGTTGAAACGCACCAGGGTAGAATTTGAAATTCAAGAGAAATTCATGTTCGGAGCTCGGTGCCGAAGAGCATGCCGTCCAAAACAAGCGTTACACCGCGTTCCATAATCATTGGGTTGGCGCTCATACCGCCCACGGCTTGGTGGTTGGCCCAAATCGAATATGTTCGCTACTCAGATACTCCAACAATTCCGGCGATTTTCTTCCACTGCGTCGCCACCCTTCTCATCCTAACCGGCCTGAACCAGCTGATTGCTCGGTGGTGGCCGCGGAGGGCGCTGTCGCGCTCTGAACTGCTTACGGTCTACGCCCTGCAGGTAATTGGATCAAACTTAGCAGGCCATGATGTACTGCAGATACTCGTGACCACCATCGCCTGGGTATACCCACGGGCCAGCGTCGAAAACAAATGGGCAGAGCTGATACATCCGCACCTACCAAGAGACCTGCTTCCTTCCCCCGGTGCGGCGCTGGATGCCCTGTTCAAAGGCAACTCATCTCTGTATGCCAACGGAAACTACTTGGTTTGGCTCAAACCGCTGGCGCTTTGGCTGGTTTTCGTTCTGGCGCTGTGCTTCACAATGCTGTGCCTTGCATCGCTGTTCAGGCGCCAGTGGGATGCCGAAAGGCTTACATACCCCTTGGCAGAGATCCCCTTGGCGCTCTCGGACGCCGAAGGGGGACCGATGCGGCGGCCGGCATTCTGGGTAGCATTCGCCATAGCGGCATCCATACAGTTCCTAAACCTTGCGCACAACTTGGCGCCTTCGATCCCCGGAATCAGCCTTGCGCCCAGATATGTTCAGGCGAGATCCCTCCCCTGGAGCGCCGCGGGAAGCATCCCTCTCTGCTATTATCCCTTTGCGCTGGGGCTTACATTCCTTCTGCCAACACAGCTTGGGTTCTCGTGCTGGTTCTTCTTCCTGTTCAGCCGCATGGAGCTGGTTGCCGCCGCGGCATTGGGCTACCAGGGATGGGACTCCTTCCCTTACGTGCAACAGCAGGGAAGCGGAGCCTACATAGGATATGCGGCCCTAGTGCTGTGGATGGCGCGCCGCCACTTAGCATATGCGTGGAAGTGCGCGTTCGGCGCCTCCGACGCCAAAACCCCAGAAGAAGAGCCGATGCCTTATAGATTGGCCCTCCTAGGAAGCCTTTTCGGAATAGCTTTCCTGGCGGCGTTTCTGAGCCGCTTCGGCATGCGCCCGATTGTAAGCATTGGGTACTTGCTGGGGTTCTTCGCTATTGCGCTAACAGTTGCCCGCTTGAGGGTTGAAATAGGCCTGCCCACCATAGAGCTGTACCAGCGCGGAGCCGACGATATGCTCCTCAGAAGCTTCGGCACGCAGGCAATGACCAACAGGGAGCTTTCTCTGCTGACCCTGTGCTTCTGGATGAACCGAACGCACCGCCAATTTCCAATGGGGCATCAGCTCCACAGCATTCGCCTGGCCGAGCGAAGCGGAATGTCTATGCGCGGTATGACTGCGGCTGTAGGAATTGCCACCGTTTTTGGCGCACTGTGCGCATTTTGGGCACTCCTGCACGTAGGCTACCAGGTTGGTTTGGGAACCGCTTTGTTCACAGGACCCGCAACCTGGGCTTACGGAAACGAACCCTGGTCTAAAATGGCCAGCTGGATTCAGTCTCCGCGCCAGCCGGACCCAGGAGCGGTGGGCGCATATGCCTTTGGTGCTGGAATGGTGTTTGTGTTAGCCGCGCTGCGGGCGCGGTTTTTGTGGTGGCCCCTTCACCCCGCAGGATACGTGGTGGCAAGCAGTTTCGCACTGATGCGGCTTTGGC
>JBMFPP010000101.1:0-7949 GCA_049969055.1 Armatimonadota bacterium
TGGTTCGCCTTATCGGTCTGTGCCGCGATATGGGAAGGGCGCTGGCATCCAGAGATGCCGATTCTGTGCTTGAAATATCGAAAAAGCAGGAGAAGGCGGTTAAAAATGTGCAAAACCTGCTGGATAAAGCCCCCAACACCGCCTCGCGCAACCTGCGGGAGCTGGCCAAAGAGCTGTGCCTGCTGAATGACCTCAACGTGAGAATGCTTCTGGATGAGCTTGAGACGACAAGGTTTCTTCTTCACGCTTACGGTGCGGCGCAGTCGCCGGTTTACACCGAAAGCGGCCAAACTGATCTTCGGGGCGATCCAATCGCCATAAATATCGTGGGATGAGAAAAAATCGGCTGGCTGGAGGAGCGCGTGGGCACTTTCACTGGCTTGAAAGTAGGGCTTAGCTCACTGCAGTCACAGCAGGCGGCCATTGAAGTGGCGTCTGGGAATGTTGCCAATGTGAACACGCCCGGTTTCCACCGCCGCCAAGTGATAATGACTGAGTCTCCAATCACTCCTGGCGGTGTTGCTGTGGTCGATGTCGCGCGTGTGAAGAGCAACTACCTCTATGCCAGAATCGAGGCCGCAGAGGCGGAAAAAGCAGCGGCTCAAGTTTCCAGCGAAATCATGCAGCAAGTGGAGTCCATTCTGAGCGCAACATCCGATAAATCCCTTTCTTCAATACTGGACCGCTTTTTCAACGCCTTGAGAGAGCTGAGCGCAAAGCCAGAGGATCTTTCCCTTCGAACGGTGGTGGTTGAAGCCAGCCGCAATGCAGCGGCCGCCTTCAACGGCCTCCGCTCCGCCCTATCGGAGCTTCAAAAGAGCCTGGGGGCTCAGGCCGATCAGCTTGTGGAGCAGGCCGCGAACTCCGCCAAAACAGCGGCTGAAGCCAATGCTCAAGCCGCTCAATCCGGCGCCAGGCGCCTGGAGCTATCTGACCGCCGAGACCAAGCGCTTCGGGAGCTGGCCCGAGTGTTGGGGACTAGATCCTCTTCGGACGGATCGGCGGCTTTCATCGGTGGGATCTCGGTTGTTCAGGACGGATGGTTCAGAAAGTTTGGATTGAGTTACAGCACCGATGGAGCACAGCTCATCTGGTTGGAAAGCGGGGAGATCGTTCGAAACGTTAAAGGCTCGCTGGGTGAAACACTGAGGCTTCGCAATGAGGTCCTTCCTGATTACATAAAACAGCTTGATGATATGGCTCTCTCCTTTATGAACGCTGTGAATGAGCTTCATAAACAAGGGATTGACCTCGAAGGAAGTCCAGGTGTCGAACTGTTCCTGGGCTCTACGGCGGCGGATATGCGCGTCAATCCCGATATCGCGTCTGCTCCACGCAAACTGGCGGCGTCTGAATCCGGCGCGCCCGGCGACGGCGGCATTGCAAAGCGCATTGCCGACCTCGCAGATCCCATGGGAGAGCGGTACCGCACGATGCTTGGACGACTTGGGGCCGAGGTGCGCGCCGCCCGCGATAGAGCCGAATTGGCCGAGATATCCCTTCAAACTCTCATCGTGCAGGAGCAGTCTGTATCTGGGGTATCCTTGGATGAGGAACTCTCAAATCTAATCCAGTTCCAAAGGGCCTATGAGGCCGCCGCCCGCATAGTGTCCATAAACAACGAGCTGGCGCTTACAATACTCAGGATGGCAGAAGGTTAGTAGGTGTTGTCTATGAGAATCTCCAACAAGCAAATCAATGAAACGGTTCGCGCCGCCGTAAGCAAAGCGTCATCTGCGCTGGCCAAGGCTCAAGAAACAGCTATCACCGGCAAGAGGTTGGTGCACCCATCGGATGACCCATCCGGTGCCGCAAGGGCAAGCGCCCTCCGCTCGGCAGTAGCCGCGAACGACGCGTACACCCGCAATGCTTCGAGGGCAAAGGAACTGCTAACCACCACTGAAGCGGCCTTGTCCGACGTGATGTCCGTGCTTCAGGAAGCAAGACAGCTAGCCATGCAAACCAACAACCAAACAATAACACCGGAAGGTCGCGCCGCTTTAGTGGCCCATGTTCAAAGTCTGCAGAAACGGTTGAGGCTTGTCGCCAACACAAGCGTCGATGGAATTTACGTGTTCGGCGGCACCCAGACTGATGAGCCGTACCCAGAAACCTCGAACTCGATTCCTCCATACAAAGGGGATTTGGGAGAGCGTCTGATAGAGATCGGTCCGAATACCTTTGTGGCCGGCAGTGTGCCAGGAACTAAGGTGTTCAACGTGCAGGTTGAAGACAAGCCGACCAACCTCTTTGCCATCCTCGAGGAGCTTTCAGATGGAGTGGGGTCAGCCGCGGAACCAAGCGACCTGCTTAGGCAGATCGACAAGGCCTTGGAAAATGTGCTTGCTGTTCGAACCGAAATCGGCGGGCGCCTGCAGAGGGTAGAACTGGCATCTTCACGCCTAAGCGACGCCGAGGTAAATCTAAAAACGTCTCTGTCTAAACTGGAAGATGCGGATCTTTCCGAAGCTGTATTGGAGCTGAAACAGCGGGAGCTTGCCTACGAGGCCGCCCTGGCAGTTGCGTCCAGAGTTGGAAACCTCAGTTTGCTCGATTACCTCAGGTAAGGAGTCGGTAATGTTGGTAGAGACCACTAGATTTGGTCAAATCGAAGTCTCGGAAGAAAATATAATACGTTTAGAGCCAGGATTGCTGGGTTTTGATAACATCAATCGGTACTGCCTCCTAGAATGGAAGCCGGGTTCACCGATCAAGTGGCTTCAGGCGGTGGATCATCCGTCTTTGGCTTTCTTGGTTGTGGATCCCTTCGAATTCTTTCCGGACTACGAAATAGAGGTTCCCGAGGAAACCGCCGAAGCGCTTGGTCTGAAGGACTCGCGTGACCTGGCTGCTTTTGTTACGCTCACCGTAAGCCCTTCTACAAAACAAGTAACTGCAAACCTTCTCGGGCCAATTCTCGTA
Source organism: Armatimonadota bacterium (assembly GCA_049969055.1). Taxonomy (GTDB): domain Bacteria; phylum Armatimonadota; class DTGP01; order DTGP01; family JBMFPP01; genus JBMFPP01. The sequence continues at coordinate 2,923 of JBMFPP010000101.1, forward strand.
AATATGTCCTCGCGAGTGGGAAGGCAAGTCGTTCTGCAGAGCGAAAAGTATACAACGAAGCATGCTGTAGGGAACTCTCGCCAGCAGGCGGCGTAATATGCTTGTTCTCACTCGCAAGGTAGGTCAGGCCTTAATAGTTGGTGATTCTGTTGAAATCACCGTGCTGGAAGTGAAAGGTGAGTCCGTGCGCCTTGGAATCTCGGCGCCGCGCTCCATTTGTGTGCTTCGCAAGGAGGTTCGAGACCAGGTTAGAGAAGAGAATATTCAAGCCGCGGCCAGCGCCGCCCAAGCCGATGAAATTCTTGGAACTACCGATGCACCGCCAGCCCGAGATCCCGAGAAGAGCTCCCAGCGAGGTCCGGCTTAACGAAAATTCTCTGTAGGAGCGCTTGCCACGGCAGAGATCGAAGCTTTATCTCGCTTTTTGCCGAGAATGGTTGCAACTGCACCTCGGAGTTTGATAAAACCAAGCTGAGCCATTAAGAAAGGCTTGCGGAACAAAGCTCTTCGACCGGGCTGGCAAGCCCTCAAGCGCACGGAGCGCAGCCAAGTGGATCGGCCGGATGAACCTTTTCGAAACGACTCGGCTCAACAGCCGCCCTCCAGCCCTTCAATTGCGCTTGAAGATGCCGTCCCGGGTGCAGAGGTTGTTTCGCCAACCGGCGGCCGGGCCTACCTCGTTGAAACCAATTTGATCGAGCTGTCGGATGCCGCCGACGAGCTTTTGTCTGCCCTCGAAAGCACGCTGGAGCACCGTAACCTGAAAGATCCCTCAACGGGCCGCATCATCAGGCCAGAGCACATAATTGTTCTGGACTTGGAAACAACCGGCCTAATAGGCAACGTCCCCCTTTTTCTTGCGGGTACCCTGGTGAGCGAGCTTAGAAGCCTTACAATCCGCCAATTCCTGGCGCGCAATTACAATGAGGAACCTGCTGTTGTTTCGCTTCTTTTTCGGGAGGTAGCCGAAAAAAGACTTCTCATCTCATTCAACGGAGAGAGGTTCGATCTGCCGTTTGTTCTGTCGCGGGCGGCGGCGCTGGGCATCGAGCCGCCGGAGATTCCAAAGCACTTGGATCTGCTTCCCCTATCACGCCGAAGATGGGGTGCCTACCTGCCGAACTGCAAACTGCGCACGATCGAAACCGCAGTGTGCGGAAGAAGGCGCTCCGGCGATATTCCAAGCCATCTGATACCGGATGCCTACAAGCGCTTCCTTCGAACCGGAGACGCCAGCGAGATGGCGGTGATACTGCGCCACAACGCATGGGACATAATTACCACACTAGAGCTGTTCCTGCGCCTGATGGGACCTGCGTGACGGCGGCCTCAGCTTATTCAGGGCACCATTTGTTCCCCAGCCTCCGCGAAAGGATTTTTCGAATAGCTGTGTCGAACTACTTATCCTTGGTGCTGTATTCCTTTTGCATAATGAAAGGGTTTGAAGGCTTATGCGGTTTAGGCTGCGCTTTTTGTTGATTACCTCAGTGATTGTACTAACCTTTGGGTTTAGTTTGGCTTTCGGGGCGCCTCCCGCCGGCGTGCCGATCGGTAAAGCGTTTGTGGATAACTTCGATAATCCCAAAGCTCTTTCGGACGCCAAATCCAGATGGCAGGTAAGCGGTACCGTGGTGGCCGGTAGAGGAATAGTAACCATAGGCAACCCCAAAGACAATATGGAGAACACCTGGATCGCCACAAAGGAGTTCTACACCGGTGATTTCACGCTGGAGGTTCGTGCACGCCTCATAAGCGAACCCAGATTTTGGGGCGGCTACGGCGTTTGGTTCCGCATGCAGTCGCTTACAGGGATTTACCGCGACGGCGGTCAGGGATACGTGTTTGGGTATGTTTACGGAGACCGCGGCTTAACACTGCAGAGATGGCCCGGGGTGCACCCTGTGGCTCCAAGGGTGCGCATAAACCTCGACCGAAATTGGCACACTATCAAAATTGTGGTCAGGGGAAACCGCATAACCGCGTATTTCGATGGTAAGCAGGTGTTCAACGCGCAGGATTCCGAGTACAAAGAAGGACACATCGGCATAGGAACCTGCTACCGCGGGGTGGTAGAGGTAGATTACGTAAAAGTGTCGGTGCCCTAAAACTGCTGCATTTAGCACCCAATGCGCTCTTCTTTAAGATTTGCTGAACCACTTTTGCTTCGGCAAACTCTTTGAGTATAGAGCCGCAAAAGCCGTTTGTGTTGCACAAGCTGCCTAACTGTTTGTATACCCCCCTCCGTCGAGCCGGAGGGCTCAAATCCAAGGGCTCGTATTGAAAAAAACGGTCCCCAAAAAGAAACAAGGAGGTGCGCAATGTTGCCACACCGCAAACTGCATACCGCGGCCCCAAAAGCATGGCTGACCGCTGCTATTATGGTGTTATCCGCTTTCTTTGCAAATCAGGCCGCGCCGCAGGCTCCAAACGTTCCGAGGAACAACAATACGGTACCAACGAACAACGCAAAAACCTCTTCGCTGGAGATTCAGGTTACTTCTGAAGGGGTCTCTGTGTTTGCCTTGGGTGTTGATGCCGCAGAGCTTTTCACAGAGCTGGGCAAAAAAACCGGAACCAAAATAGTTGTGGATGATTTGGTCAACCGAAAGCTCACGGTAAACCTCGTCAACCGCAAGGTGGCCGATGTGATCGGCGATATAGCGGCCGCCTACGGCTTGTCGGCTGTTCAACAGCCCAACGGCGTTTTCATGATAAGCGAGGGCATCGCTCGCAACCCCTCTTCTTATCTGCTGGCCGACATAGATACCATAACCACCAAGTACGTACTTGCCCCGAACGCTAAAAGCCTCCTGCCGGTTTTCCTGCAGGACCATGTGAAGATAAACCAGGAGCAAAACGCCGTAATTTTGTCCGCACCTAAAGATGTTTTAACGAAGTTCAGGGAGGACATTCAGCAGTTTGACATTCCGGCGGCCCAAATCATGATCGAAACCTTAATGGTGGAGCTTACGAATTCTGGGGCCAAGGACCTGAATGCTGTGCTTTCCCTCTCAAACGCCAGCGATATGGCCACCACCGATTCCCTGCTCGGGCAAATTACTTACAGATCCGTTGGACGGCTTCCGAAGGAATTCTCCGCCAAACTAAAAGCATTGGTGGAAACAGGTCAGGCAAAAGTGCGGGCCAACCCCAGAATCGCCACCGTGAGCGGCCAACCCGCGGACATATTCATAGGCCGGCAGAGGTTCCTCAGCACTCCTGTGGAGGTACGCAGGGGCGGCGGTGATTTCGGAGGCGGCCAGGTGAACTTCATCGACGCAGGAATTCGCCTTCGACTTACCCCCTACACCGGCGGTGAAGGCGAGATAATCGCCGAGGTGAGGCCGGAGATATCCGTGTTCGGCGCCCTTGATCCCGTAACCCGCTTGCCGGAGAAAAGCACGAGGCAGGCCGAAACCGTGGTCCGCGTCAAAGATGGCGAAACCATCATCATAGGCGGCCTTACCCAGATGGAGGAACGTACCATCCAAACTAAGATTCCGATTTTGGGAGATATTCCGGTACTGGGGCAGTTCTTCCGCTCATCTATCGTTCGCACAACGCAAACCGAGCTAGCTATATTTGTAACGCCGCACATCCTGAGCCAAACAGGGCATATGAGCCCCGAAGAGGAGCGCCGTTTGAAAGAGAAGTTCAAAATCGGAGACGGTGCGCCGCAACCGATCGAGGTGATGGGGGATGCGAAGAATGCCCAAACAGTGCCGGCCAAGTAACCCAGTGCCGAAATCCAGGCGAATCTGGCACCTTACTGCGGCGGCGCTTCTGCTGGCGGCCCTGTTCGCATGCCCAAACTCCGCGCAGTCACAGCAGAGGAACGGCCCTTTGGCTCCTCCCGGCAGTGCTTTCATCAATTTAACTTCTGTGAGAAGTGCGAGGTTGTCCAACGCAGTCCGTGTGGAGCTGAGGTTCGACGGCACCGTTCAGGTTTTCGCCGATCCTATCGCAAGCGGGTGGATAGACTTCCCGAACAATGAGCCCAAGCTTTTCCCAATTTCAGTAATAAAGTTCCGCGTAGTCAACGCCCGCTCGCAGGCCGGCGCCTTCTTTGATGTGAGCATCTATCCTGTAAGCCATGTGGAAGTTTCCATACCTATAGGCGCGAAAGAAGGTATTGGGCTTGACGTGGCTGTGCCGCTTTACACGCCCGCCTGGTTCAAGGGCATTAACACACGAGAGGAAGACTGGGGCGGTTGGGAAACTGAGAAACTGCCCACTTTTTACATCCAAGAAAGCCAAGACCACCGCAGTGTAATTGTAACGGTGGCTAGCGATCGCCAGGCTGAATCGCCATTGCGTGCTAAAACTCAGGAAGATGCATCCAAGCTCCACCAAGAGCTTGACGTTTCCTTGGTTGACGGGGTACTGCGTGTTGGTGCCTTGAACGTTAGCCTGCATTCGCTTGTAGAAGCTCTGTCAGCAACCACCGGAATCCGCATTACAGTTGATGACGAAGTGCGAAAAACTGTGAGCCTTTACCTTCCTGCCACTGATGTGCAGGAGGTTATCGATACGCTGTGCCGCGGCTACGGGCTGTCTGCTGCCCAGGTTGGAGATTCTATCGTTATTTCGCAGGCTTCTCCCAGCTCAGGGAGCCGCTTCGCAACAGTTCAAACGCGCCTCATACCGCTGAACTACCTCAAGGCACGAGATGCAGTGGAGTTTCTTCCCACTTTTACAAGGCGCTTCGTACGTGAATCTCCCGAACACAACGCCTTAATGGTGAGCGCTCCAGACTACCTTGCCGACAAAATACAAGCTGATCTGAGCAAGCTCGATAAACCGGCACCCCAAATCAACGTCCAGCTCACCGCTTTGGAGTTCTCCGATAGAAGCGATGTCGAAACCGCCTTCGGGATAACAGCTAAGGCCCGGAGCTTTACTGCGGTAACGGATTTGAACACCGGAGACGTGTGGTTCAGCACCCTTAGTGATGCGGTGGAGGAATATTCTGCCCGCGTACGCGGTCTGTGTCAGTCCGGAAAGGCGAAAGTTATTGCTTCCTCCCA
>JBMFPP010000102.1:0-7886 GCA_049969055.1 Armatimonadota bacterium
GTGTTCGGCTCGTCGATAACAAGCAGTCCGTTTGGCGGCAAGAGGTGCAAAGCGGTGGGGTCGGTTTGTGAATGCGCGCTTTCTCTGGCGGGAAGTATCTCCACAGCATCCAAGCGGCATACTGACCTCTGCGTTTCCGGATCGAAGAAGCGTATGCTCTCGATCTCGTCCCCGAAAAGCTCCATTCGCACCGGCTGCTCTGTGTTGGATGCGTAGATGTCCACTATACCGCCGCGCACAGCGAACTGGCCGGGCATTTCCACCATGATAGTTCGTTCGTAGCCGAACTCGGTCAAGGTTGCCCCCAACTCCTGGAGGCGAATCTGCCCGCCGACTTGGAGCTTCAAACTGCCGCGGAAGCCGGCCGTTCTCTGGAGCAGTGCCTGAATTGGGCCGACAAGCACAGCGGTTGCATCCGATTTGACCAGAGCGTCCAGCGCAGTTACACGCAGTGAATTGGCTTCAGGATCGGGAGAAGCGGACCAAACGTCGGACGGCGGAAAGTAGTAAGAACCGTTTGGGATGAATGCGGACAGGTCGTCGTGAAAAGCGCGCGCAGTGTCGTCATTGGCAACTGCCACAACTATTTTGGGGTATACCCTGGTCAGCGAGGCTACAATGTATGCTTTTGCCGAAGCCGACACCCCTTCAACAACGATCGGCCCGCCCGAAGCCGACAGATCCGCTAACAGTGCGCCTTTTTCGGATTTCAGGAATAGATTGGCAAGCTCTTCAGCGAACATATAGAAAGCTTCTGATGCATTGAACAAAATTTTTCAGGCCGCATTAAAGCATTGGCAAAGCTCGGAGGCATTATATCATGAAGGGGATGAGAATGTTAGCCTGCATCCTGCAAGGAGGAAAAGAAAATGGTAGCGGAGGTCGGACTCGAACCGACGACGCCACGGGTATGAGCCGTGTGCTCTAACCAGCTGAGCTACTCCGCCACCGTGTTTTGGCTTGCGGGGAAAGATGCCCCTTCGGCATCTATATTCTACAACCACGGGATTGAACCGTCAAGAGCTTGAACCTGCAGTTTCTGCATGAAGCCAGTGTTCAACTGCCCCAAAGCTTCTCAAAGAAGAAAAGGGCGTTTATTAAAGGAACCTCTCTCAGTTCCGGGATAGGGAGGCCGAGCGCTTTCTTTCTCCCACCACCAGCTTGGTCACCCTACAAATCAACTCCATCGCCGTGCAGGTGGCGGTACAAGGCCTCGGCAACCGTGCGGTTCATCCCAGGGCACTTCGCCAACTCGTCCACTGAAGCCGCCTGTATAGCCTGTATGGATTTGAAATGCTTAAGCAGTGCCGTTCGCCTGGCTTTACCAATCCCAGGCACCTGATCCAGTGTGGAAACAACAGCCATCCGGCCGCGAAGAGTTCTGTGAAAGGTCAGAGCAAACCTGTGCGCCTCGTCCCTGATGTGCTGAAGCAAGCGGCTGGCAGGACTGTATCTGTGCAGGGGAACCGGCTCCGACTGCCCCGGCCGGAAAACATGTTCAAACTCCTTTGCAATGCCAACCGCCGGTATCTCAATGTGCGCCTCTTTCAATACCTCCAAAACAGCGTTTAACTGCCCCTTGCCGCCGTCAACCACCAAAAGATCCGGCAGAGGAACAAACTTCGGGTCTCCGCCGGCCGCGCGCTCCAACCTGCGCCTCAGCACCTGCTGAAGCATAAGGTAGTCGTTCGGCTGTGACGGCAAGTCGCGTATCTTAAAGCGGCGGTACTCCTTCTTGGCCGGCATCCCGTTCTCAAAAACCACCATAGAGCCAACCGCTTCGGTGCCCTGCAGATTGCTTATGTCGTAGCACTCAATGCGAACCGGAGGCTTCGGTAGCTCTAAAACATCCTGCAGTTGCTCCAAAGCCATCTCCGCGAAGCTTCTTTCGCCCGAAGCTTGGGCGGACATCTGCTTCAACGCCAGCGCCGCGTTCTCCAAAGCCATGTCCACGAGCTTTCTCTTCTCGCCGCGCTTTGGAACCGTTATCTCCACCTTCGTACCCTTCTTCTGCCGCAGCCACGACTCGATAATGTTGATTTCCTCTACCTCGGTTTGCAGAAGAATCTCCTTGGGCACGTAGGGGGCTTCCTCGTAGTACTGCTTCACAAACTGCTGGACGGCGGTGTCTATCTCCTCATCGGCAACGCCGTCCAAAGCGAACTGCTCCTGGCCGATCAGCTTGCCGCCCCGAATGAAAAACATCTGCGCGCACGCCATGCCTTCATCCATAACAAGCGCTATCACATCCTGATCCAGCATCGCCTGAGAAATCACCTTCTGCCGCTCTGTAAGCTTGGTAACAGCGGCTATCTGGTCACGCAGGCGTGCCGCACGCTCGAAGTTCAAAGCCTCGGCTTCCCGCTCCATCTCCTCTCTGAGCCGCTTCAAAAGCGAATCGGCCTTACCCTCAAGGAACAAGCACACCTCTTCAGCAACCGCGCGGTACTCCTCCTTACTGCACAGATTCGCATCGCATGGAGCCAAGCACTGGTTGATGTGGTAGTAAAGGCACGGCCGTATTCCCTCGTGCCCCGTGAAGTTCAAAGAACAGCTCCTAAGCCGAAAAGCCTGGCGTATGAAAGCAAGAGTTTGATGCACCGCCCCGCTGTCGGTGTAAGGCCCGAAATACCTGTTGCCGTCGCGCTTTACTTGGCGCACTATCATGGGGCGGGGGAACTCCTCCGCCATTGTGATAACTATATACGGATACTGCTTATCGTCTCGGAGGCGAACGTTGAAGTACGGCCGATACTGCTTGATGAGATTGCATTCAAGGATGAGCGCTTCAAGCTCGCTTCCTGTTACTATAACTTCGATATCGGCAATGCGCCCCACAAGCCGCTCGATCTTAGGGGTGCGGCTTTGGCCTTTTTGGAAGTAACTGCGCACGCGGTTGCGCAAAGACACGGCCTTGCCGACGTATATCACCTCGCCGTGCTCATCCTTCATTATGTAACAGCCGGGCTTGTCCGGCAGGGATTTCAACTTCTGCTTCAGTAGATCATCCATACCAAAACCAAACTTTTTTCCTTCCCTCTTCTCTTCCCCTAGAATGATACATCTGCCGAACAACTCCGACAAGCAAGCGTCAAAGCCGCGCAAACCCCGATGCACCCCCAAATCACTTGCTCTTCACCGATGCCTCTCATTCCGGTACCGAAACTCAATGTAAACCCTCCACCGATCCTCTGCTCCTGCCCGGGCGCTTCCCACCTTTAATCCAAATCCGCAAAGGTCACACAGACTTTTTGACGAACTGCCATTATAGAGGCATTTCGGCAAAAGCGGCGAAACCTGTCAGCTCATAGGTAACCGCCTGGAAACTTTTCATCGGAGGAGAAGAATGGCAACGGCTTTTAAATCTCCCGGAGATACTATGCAGGCAGCCGTTCTGCACGGCGTGCGCAGTATCAAATTTGAACAACGGCCGGTGCCGAAGCCCGGGCCTCACGAAGTCCTTGTAAAGATCCAGCGCGTCGGTGTGTGCGGCTCCGACATTCACTATTACACCCACGGCCGAATTGGCGATTTCGTAGTCACATCCCCGTTGGTGCTGGGCCATGAATCCAGCGGAGTCGTTGCGGCGGTTGGGGAAAAAGTCACCCGGGTTAAACCCGGCGACCGAGTAACTTTGGAGCCCGGGTATACCTGCCGCAGATGCTATTACTGCAAAACAGGCAGGTACAACCTCTGCCCAGAAGTAGTGTTCATGGCAACACCGCCGGTGGACGGGGCCTTCTGCGAATATGTGGTCTGGCCGGACGATTTCGTCTTTCCCATCCCTGACAGTATGACGATGGAGGAGGCCGCGCTCATCGAGCCGCTTTCGGTGGCGGTGTGGGCGGTGAAGCGGGGAGAAGTACAGCCCGGACACACGGTAGCCATTTTCGGTGCAGGTCCGATCGGATGTGCAACCCTTCAGGCCGCAAAAGCCGCCGGCGCTACCGTGCTGATCGCCGTTGACATCGAACCTTACCGGCTCCAAATTGCGGAAAAGCTCGGTGCCACCCACACGATAAACGCGCGCGAGACGGACGCTTTGTCTGCGGTTCAAGAGATCACATCATCTATGACCGGCTTTCCCCCAAAACTCTCGGGTGTAGATGTGGCCTTCGAAACAGCAGGAACGGTGCAAACCTGCCGAAGTACCCTGGCCGCGGCGCGGCCCGGCGGAGTGGCAGTGCTGGTGGGTCTGCCGCCGGAACCTATGGTGGAGCTGGACATTGTGTCGGCGGCCAGCAAGGAGATAGACATACGCGGCCAATTCCGCTATGCAAACTGCTACCCAGCCGCGATCGATTTGGTCGCGCAGGGCCGTGTGGATCTGAAATCCCTTGTAACCCACCACTTCCCACTTCAGCAGGTAGAACAAGCTCTCTTATTCGCCGACGAAAACAAAAGCAGTTCAATGAAGGTAGTTGTGGATGTGGACTAAACCGCATACAGCTTCCAAAACCGTAAATCGGTGCGTAAGGCGGCAAACTGCCCTCCCGAGAGCACTGAAGCCATCCCCATCATCTTGGAGTTTTGCACCCATACTGCGCTGTGCGAACCACGCTTTCAGCAGAGCCGTCCCATGACTTTGGAGGTGGGGTAGAATTGAAGCGCGATCTGCCAAGCATGGCCAAATCCGAACACGATATCCTGGTGATTGGAGGCGGCGTGATAGGGTGCGGCATCGCCAGAGATGCCGCACTGCGCGGCCTGCGCGTTGCCCTTGTGGAACAGCTCGATTTCGGGTGGGGCACCACCGCACGCTCCACGCGGCTTGCCCACGGCGGCCTGCGCTACCTGGAGCAGTTCGATTTCGGCATGGTGCAGGAGGGTCTGCGCGAGCGGGAACTACTGCTCAAACTTGCCCCGCATCTGGTGCGGCCGCTCCAGTTCCTTACACCAATCTATGAAGGAGACCCGCACGGCCCCCTCACCGTCAGGGTGGGCTTATTCCTCTACGACTCACTTTACTGGAGAAGAAGTATGCCGCCGCACAGAATGCTTTCCCACAGCGAAGTTTTGGCTTTAGAGCCCGGGCTCTCGCCGCAGGGCCTGCGCGGCGGCGCCCTTTACTACGACGGCCAGCTCGCCTTCCCAGAGCGCCTTTGCATCGACTGCCTGATGGATGCGGCAAAGCACGGTGCACACGTTGCAAACTACGCCCGCGTTGAAGCCCTCCTGAAGCAGGGTTCGCGGATTATAGGTGCTCGGGTGAGGGATGCCGAAACCAACCTAATTTACAACATCCTCGCCAAGGTCACCATAAACGCCGCGGGGCCGTGGGCCGACCGCGTAATCCGCCTCATGAATCCAAACGCAAAACCGTCTCTTCGAACCACAAAAGGCATCCACATCGTGGTACCACAGTTTACCCAGCGTGCAGTCGTAATGCTTGCACGCTCCGATGGGCGGCTCTTTTTCACCGTCCCCTGGGAGGGAACCTCTCTCATCGGCACTACGGACACAGACTACGAGGGCGACCCCGGCATGGTGGCCGCCGATTCCCAAGATGTTGAATACCTCATTCGCGAAACTTCTCGGATCTTTCCCAACGCAGACCTCAAAACCATTTACTACACATCCGCAGGCGTCCGTCCTCTCGTGCTGAAAAAAGGAGTGAGCGCATCACAGGTATCGCGAAAACACCGCATATACAACCACTCCAGCGAGGGAATCCGCGGCTTTATTTCGGTGCTTGGAGGCAAAATAACCGCGTACCGAGCCGTCGCTGAAGATGCGGTGGACTGCGCCCTGAGCCAACTGGGCGTGCACGCAAAATGCACAACCGAAAGCGTTCCCATCGGAGAAACAACCGTCGAGAACATCGATGCGCTGGTAGAGATCGCTGCATCCCGCTTCGGGGGACCGCGCGGCCTGAGCCAACCCCTCATCCGCCACTTAGTATGCACCTACGGGCCCAGGTACGAAGCGGTGGCTGAGTTGGCCCTATCCACCCCCGAACTGCGGGAAGCACCCTGCGAAGGCGCGCCGGAAATACTGGCCCAAGCGGTGTACGCCGCCGAGCACGAAATGGCACGCACTGTCTCGGATGTTATGCTCCGCAGAACCGGATTGGGGCTCCGACCCGGCAACGGCCTCAACTGCGTGCGCAAAGTAGCCGCCGCTGTGGGGCAGGTGCTAGGATGGGATATCGACCGCATATACTCCGAAATTCAGCAGTACAAAGAAGACCTCGCTTTGCTCCGCGGCGGCATATCACCGCCGACAGAGTAAAATCCCCCGGGAAAACGCCGAGGTAGCGTAAAAATGCCCAAACCAATCGACCTTAGAAGCGATACGGTTACCAAGCCAACGCCGGAGATGCGCCGCGCTATGTACGAAGCCGAGGTTGGCGATGATGTCTTCGGCGAAGATCCAACCGTAAACCGCCTGCAGGAGCTTGCCGCCCACATGCTTGGCAAGGAAGCCGCATTGTTCGTGCCGTCCGGAACCATGGGCAACGAAATCGCTGTGCGGGTGTACTCCGCCCCGGGCACCGAAATCATTCTGGAAGCGCGTTCCCACATCTTCCTCTACGAGCAGGCCGGACCGGCGGTTCTTTCAGGTGTGCAGACCCGCCCCCTGGAAGGCCGCCGCGGTGTAATACCGCCGGAAGCTGTTGAATCCGCCATCCGCGCCGCCGACGACCACGAACCCGGCACCTCGCTCCTGTGCGTGGAAAACACACACAATCTGGCCGGAGGCACTGTTGTCCCTCCAGACGTTATGCAAGCCTACCGCCGAATTTGCGACGAGCACCGCATCCCTATCCACCTGGACGGCGCCAGAATCTTCAACGCCGCTGTGGCATTGGGGGTTCCGGCTTCCGAACCTGCAGCCTGCGCCGACTCTGTGATGTTCTGCTTGTCCAAAGGACTGTGCGCACCGGTCGGCTCCATGCTGTGCGGTACCCGCGAGTTCATCGCTGAAGCGCACCGAGTCCGCAAGCTGTTCGGCGGAGGCATGAGACAGGCGGGTGTGCTCGCTGCCGCCGGTATCGTCGCATTAGAGCGAATGGTGGACCGTCTGGCCGAAGACCACCAAAAGGCCCGCCGCCTGGCAGAAGGACTGGCCCAGATGCCCGGCCTAAAAGTGGATTTGGAAACCGTGCAAACCAACATGGTTTATGTGGACGTAAGCGAAACAAAACTCACAGGAGCAGAGGCCGCAGCCGCTCTGCAAAGCGAAGGAGTCCTGTGCCTAGCCCTGGCACCAAACCTGCTGAGAATGGTTACCCACCACGATGTTTCGGAGAATGATATAGACACAGCCTTGGCCGCGGCTTCACGCGTCTTCGGATCTTGAAGGTTCACATCCTTGCACCGCATAGCATCGAAATTTTACATTTTCTATAATTTTCTTAGAGGGTTGTGGAGGCTGTTGTGGTAATCGAGGAAAAATCCCGTGCAATACCGGTTTGGGCACAGGCGGATGTGCTTGTCGCCGGAGGGGGAACGGCCGGCGTTGCGGCCGCCGTCGCGTCGGCCCGACTCGGGGCAAAAACGCTCCTCGTGGAATCGACCGGTCAGCTTGGCGGCTCGCAGACCGGTGCGCTCGTCACACCGATGATGCCCAACCACATCAACAACATACCGCTGAACAAAGGGCTAAACGAAGAACTCCAGAACCGATACGCCCAATTCGAATTCGCAAGCGCCGCAGAACCCCTCGGAAAGCTCTGGCACAACCCAACAAACCTCGCCTTTGTGCTGGAAGATGTTGTGCTTGAGGCCGGCGCCGATATACTCTACAACACCCTCTGCGTGGACGTTCTCAAAGAAGGCTCAACCGTGGTTGGGACAGTTATGGAAAACAAATCCGGGCGCGGCGCGGTGCTCTCCAAAGTAGTAATCGACTGCACCGGCGATGCCGACCTGGCCTTCAAAGTC
>JBMFPP010000103.1:0-7863 GCA_049969055.1 Armatimonadota bacterium
GGAGGGGTCTGGAGTTATGTGCGTAAACGGCGCCGCCGCGAGAAAATGCACCCCGGGCGATAAGATTATTGTAGTGGCCTTCGTGCTCACCGACGAACCAATGGAGCCAAAGGTGGTTCTGGTGGATGAGAACAACCGCTTTGTTGGCTATGCCTAGAAAAGCGGCCGGCTTCGGCAGAACCAGCATATCGGCCGAGTGCGCATAACCCCGAAGCTTTCCTTATCAGAAGCTGAAGCCGGAAAGCTCCACCATAAACCGATGCCGGCTCTTGGACCAGAAGAGCAACAGTTCCCGCTGGCCGACCGGGTATGCAAGCGCTATCTCGTAGTCGCTGAACCTGTAGCCCGTGTAGCGCAGAAGGATTGTTCGAATATCGGCGCGCCACCGCCGCGACAGCCAATATGAGTACTGACCCGCAAAAGTAAGCGATCGCATGTCAAGCGCTTTCGTAACGCTTGCCGACAAACTCGTGCGCCTATGCTGACCAGTGAAAAGCAAACTGGCCCTCTGCCTGCTAGCTCCGGCCCCAAGCCCAGGCCGATCCGAAAGCGTGTAGCTCATTGAAGCAAACACCGTGGGTGCAAATCTGTGGGACAGTGAAACCACTGCGTCAACTTTCGCTCCTCGTCTGATTCCGGTGATGACTCTCCCACCGGTGACGGAAGCGCTTAAACTGCTCTTCTTCCCAAGCGTCAAAGGCGACATCGAAATCCTAACCGACAGAGACTGCCTTATCTCATCGCGAACGCCGGGACCGCCTGACCAGCCCGTCCCACTGAGGAAAGAGTAAAAAAACCTTGAAGCCCCCATCCGCCTCGGGTGAGTTTGAAGCGCTAGGTCTCCAAAGTAAATCGACCCAGCCTCCTTTAAAATACTGGCCGATAGATTTAAAAACCCAGAATACCCAGGGCTGTCCCAATCCAAATTGCCGGTTGCGAACAGATCGCGGTGGGATGGATACTCCACAAAGGCCGAGGTGCTCAAACTACTGCTCCACTGCCTGGAATGCCGCCACCACACCCCCCAGTCTCTGGAAGTAATGCGCGAGAGGTTCACCACCTCCTCCCCTCGGTCACCGACGAAAATCCTGTGCCGCAGATCTATTCCCAAACCGCCTTTTACCGCTCCAAAAGAACCCTCTCGCTGGTTCAATCCCAGCCGCACACTGCTGGCCGAGCGGTCCGACAAACTGAAGTAGTACGGTATGTCCAGCGCTATGCCGCTCGGTCCCAACCCTAGGTACTGATCCTCATCGCCGGTTTCTCCCAAAGGCAGACTGTGATACCTAAGCTTCAAAAGCCGCTCTCCACCCGGGCGAATCTCTGCCGACCGAAAATGTATCCTCTGCCCTGGAAAGATCGCAGCCCAGCGGCAAACGATCCAAAGCTCTGTCTCCTCCAAATCCCTGAACTCAAACTCCGAAGGCTGTATGTCTCCGGACGGAAGACGCACAAGGGGTGGACCAACAAAAGCGAAAGATTCGGGAATATCCTCAGAAAGCGCCTCGAAGCCTCTGATCGCACCGGCACGCCGCACCCAATCGTACCAAAGACCGCGCCCCCTCCAGCTCGTTTTCCCCGATGAAATAACCAAAGGATCACCACCCACCGGAGAAACAGCTTTCAGCATGTTGCGCCCGAGGTCTATCTGCGCCGAACTGCAGAATACTTCAACAGCCCCAAGGCTTATGCGCACCCTGCCATCCGCCTGCATAACCTGTAGCTCCGAGCTGTACGCAACATAGTCCCCAGACACGGTGATAACGTTCACCCGCGCCTGGACCGCCTTCTCTTCCGGCGGGTAAAGAATGACCGTAAGCGTTCTCACAGCGCGGCCGCTGAAAGCTGTTACAACCGCCGTACCTGGAACGGAAGCACTAGTAAGCCTAACCCGAGCACGCCCCGATCTAGTAACGGTGGATGTGGGGCTCACAGTTCCCACGCTTGCGGAGAAGCTCACATCGGTGCCGTCTGGCACTAAGGCCCCGGACCGTTCGCGCACCTCGGCCGTTATCACCGCTGTGCTGTAACCATCCGCGGGAAGGCTTTCCGGAGAAGCGCTGAGCTTTATACTTTCCGCCAATCCCTGTGCCGAAGCCGACGTAGAAGCGAGGCTTAGAAAAAACAAAAGGGACAAAACCGGAATGTATTTCATATAGAGGAAAAGCTTTATCCACTGCTTAAAACTGCTGTCAGATTATAGCACAACCACCGCACCCGTTCCACTTGGAGCTTCAAAACCGGCAGGAGTGTTCCAAACGCACTGCGAACCTATCTCCTGCGAGCTCTTGCAGATATCCGCAAAATAGTGGATTTCGGCTGCCAGTGGCGGAAGTAAAAGACGCGGCGAAGCCCTTGGACGTCCACTGAACCTGCGAAAGCAGACGACCCGGCGGCCTTGGGATAAGCGGGGCCTGACAACCCCGTGCGGGGTGAAATGCCCCGCCTGGCAGCCGATCTGCAGCTGTGAAGGGGGCTGCTCTCTTGAGGATTTTCGCTTCTCTAGTTTCGCTTGCAATTATTGCCGCCGCTCGCTCCGCTCCGATTGGAGATGGAGCAGTTTACTTTGTGTCGCCGTCCGGCTCCGATTCCAACCCGGGCACCTTCTCTAAACCGTTCCGCTCCATCCAAAAAGCCGCGAGCATAATGCGTCCAGGCGATATCTGCTACGTCCGAGCGGGCATTTACCGAGAAACCGTCCGTCCCGCCCGTTCGGGTGCGCCGGGACAACCCATAACCTTCGCGGCTTACCGCGACGAGCCGGTCGTCGTCACTGGCGCAGATCCCATACAGGGGTGGCAACCCCACAGCGGCGCCGTCTACCGAGCTCAAGCACCGTTCCAGTTTCAACAGCTCTTCCTAGACGGCCAAATGATGATCTTAGCAAGATGGCCCAACACATCTCTTGATCCGATGCGGCAAACTTGGGCTGTGGCCGCCCAAGGCACTACGGCTAACTCTATCACCGACCCCAAACTGCCGAAATTGGATCTCACTGGAACAACCGTGCACATCCTCCCCGGCGCACATTGGGTTACCTGGACCAGGACCGTAAAGCAGTTCGATCTTACAAAAGATGTCCCCTCCTTCACCTTTGACGGCAACTGGAACCAAGATTGGGCGCACGCTGTCCAAAACGGCACCAAATACTTCATAGAAGGCTCGCTTGCGCTTTTGGATTCCCCCGGCGAGTGGTTCTTAGACGCCCAAACCAAAACCGTTTATCTGTGGTCCCCTCAAGGAGATAATCCGAACAAGCACCGCATCGAGGCCAAGCGCCGTGAGTTTGCTTTTGATCTGAGCTCGCGCAGTTTCATCCACGTACAAGGCTTCCGTATATTTTCCGCCAGCATCAATATGCGAAATTCCAGGAACTGCTTGGTTTCCAACTGCCACGTGCGGTACGCATCCCACTTCACAAAATGCGAGGGATGGGGAACCCCTCAGCACACAAACAGCGGCATCATCATAAGCGGCAGCAACAACGAACTGCGCAACTGCTCTGTTGTTTACAGCGCCGGCAACGGCGTCACACTCCTCGGCACAAACAACAAAATGATCAACTGCCTCATCCGGAACGTAAACTACGCGGCAGTGGACTGCGGCGCCGTGTGGGCAGAAGGCACAGGCAACGTGATCAGCCGCTGTACACTGCACGATGCCGGACGGAGCATCATTGTCCACAGGGCTATGAAGGCTGGGCGCATAGAATACAACAACATGTTCAACGCCGGCCTCATCACCACCGACCTTGGAATCACTTACTGCTACAACACCGACGGCGCCGGTACGGTTATCGCCTACAACTGGGTGCACCATAACAGGGCTGTAAGCGTAGGCGTCGGCATCTACATCGACAACGGTTCCTCCAACCACATAATACACCACAACGTCTGCTGGGCCAATCCGGACAGTGGCATTCGCCTCAACACCCCATCCCACAACAACTTAGTGTACCACAATACGGTAATCCGCAACGGAAACAGCCTCAGTTACTGGGGTCCTGATAACCAAAAAGATCAATCTGGCTGCAAAACCGTAAACAACATCTTCACCGATAGAGTCGACCTAGGCGACGGCATTGAATTTCACCACAATTTCACCGGCGGGGATCCGGGGATTGTTGATCTCGCGGCCGGCGATTTCCGGTTGAGGCCGAATTCGCCGTGCCGCGGCGCCGGCATCAAAATCGATGGAATCACAACCCACCCTAAGGGAGCCAAGGCGGACCTGGGCGCTTATGAAACAGGCGCGCCCTTCTGGAAACCCGGCCATACCTGGGGTGAACCGCCAGTTTTTTAGGTATAGGCCCTGGTTTACTTCAAGAGGGAAAGCCGAACATGAACCGAAGACTAAGGGTGCTTCAGTACGGACTCGGCCCAATAGGATGTTTAATGGCGCAGATCGTGGCCGAGAGAGCTGAATTTTTCGAACTGGTTGGCGCAGTCGATATAGACCCCGCCAAAGCAGGAAAAGACCTGGGCGAAGTTATAGGAACTGGGCGCAGGTTGAACATCAGCGTCAATCCAAACGCCGCCGAAGCCATCGAAAGCGCCGCACCAGACGTGGTTCTCCACAGTACCGGATCCTACTTACGCGAGGTTGGAGAGCAAATACTTCTTGCGGTTCGAGCCGGAGCCGACGTGATTTCAACCTGTGAAGAGCTTGCGTACCCTTGGGTGCGCAACCCAAACTGGGCGTCGGAAATCGATAGGTGCGCCAAAGAAAACGGCACCACCGTACTGGGAACCGGTATAAATCCGGGCTTCATAATGGACTTGATGCTTATCACAATAACTGGCATGTGCCGAAACGTCCGAAAGGTCAGCGCCCGCCGCGTGGTAAACGCCTCGGAGCGGCGCCTTCCGCTTCAGAGAAAGGTTGGCGCCGGCCTATCGCCGGACGAGTTCGATAAGCTCGTTGCACAAGGAAAAGTGCGGCATGTTGGGTTAGTTGAATCCGTGGATATGCTTGCGTCTGCGCTCGGATGGGATGTTAACAAAGTGGAAGAAAAGTTAACCCCTGTGATCGCTGAAACAAAAATCGAAACGCGCCACCTGCATGTAGAACTTGGCCATGTAGCCGGTGTCCGTCAGATCGCGGTCGGGTTTGAAAACGAGACTGAGAGGGTTGTACTCGATCTAGAGATGTATGTTGGGGCGAAGGATCCGGGAGACCATCTGCACGTAGATGGAGAACCGTCCATCAGCATGCATGTCCACGGCATTCACGGCGATGTATCTACCGCCGCAGTCGCGGTTAACTGCATACCGTTTGTTGAAAGCGCCCAGCCGGGTCTTGTCAGCATGAAAGACTTGCCAACTGTGTGCTGGAGGTCGGCTCGACTCTCTGAATAAATCCCCGGCCGACCTCCAACTTCGCAACAAAGTTCTGCCTATCTCGTCGAACTCTGTCTGTGTGGACTACTGCTGTGAACCGGAAAGCTCTTTCAGGGCTTCTTCCACACCGGCCAGCTCCTTCTGCAACCGCTCCTTGTATTCCTCCAACTCGCGTTTCCTTTCTTCCTTGGAGTAGAACATCCGTCTAAACCCGAATCCAAAGCCCTGACAGCAACCAGAGCTCTCCATCTGCCTCCAAAATCCGAACTGTCCGCAACCGCACATCGTAAAAACCTCCTTAAGTTATGTTCAATCAGGGCACAAGTGCCCAAACCTCAACGCTTCACCACGCTTTCATATCTCTCCAAAAAGCCTTTTATAGCAACGTACTTTCTCTGAAGCGCATTCATCCAAAGCTCCAGAAGCTCCAAACCTGCCTGGGTTACCTCGTACACACGCCTTGCCGGCCCGGAACCCGCAGTATCCCAAGACGATACTAGATAGCCCTCCTCCTCAAGCTGGCGCAGTGTGCGGTACACCGATCCAGGATCTACTTCGGCATCTGCCAATCCCATGTCGTTCACCGCGTTCAACAGATCATAGCCGTGCGTGCGTGGCGACTCCAGCAGTGCAAGCAGAAGAGCCGGTTCCAAAAGCCGCGAAAGCCGCATCGGTGTGCAAACACACCTGCTTCCTGATTGCCTAACCTCCGAACATTGATCTCGCATGCACATATACAATAGCTATATAAGTGGTATAACCACCTATATAATACAACCTATACAGCCAAAAGTCAAGCTTTTTATCAATATCTTTTTCGCCGTCACTCTCGCGAAGGCGGAAATCCAAGGTGGACTAACACTCACCATCAATCCCTCTCCCGAAATCGGGAGAGGGAGATTGGGCTTCCTTCTTCCGCTGGAGGTGGGAGGGCTGGAGATAAAGGGGTGGTTTGCAGCTTCATTTATTCACTACGACGAGTGGGGATGGGTCCTACAATTTCGGAACACACCCGAATGAAAGGGAGCGCTTACTTCTCATTTCCCGAAACCCGAAGATGGGTTGGAGGGAAGGGCAAGCACATAGCTGTACACGCAGCAGGGAGAAAAAGGAATTCGTTTTTCTCAAGTGCGAATGTTGACATCTAGGACAATAATTGCTATCTATTAACTAACCGGTTAGTTAATTTCAGGGCGAACCCAAACAATTATGAAAGTCTTTCTTCGGGCTTTTTCCTATTTAAGACCTTACTGGCTGTTGGAAATCCCTGCTTTCATCTGCGCCTTGGGCGTCACCGTATCAAACCTTGTCTTCCCGTGGATCATCAAGCTGCTTATCGATGCGGTTTTCGTCCAGCGGTCTGCATACTACCTCGCTCTTTGCACGGCCGCTCTTTTGGTCACCGCACTGATCTCTTCCGCTTTCGGAGTCGCTAGACAGTACCTCTTCACACTCATAGGCGAGAAAGCTGTCGCCGACATCAGGGGTGACCTTTTCTCCCATATTCAAAAGCTTTCCCTCTCTTTCTATGCCCGCGAGAAGACCGGCCGCCTCATGTCAGCATTTCTAAACGACGTAGGCGCTATGCAGGGGCTGTATACATCCACCCTCGTCGAACTTGTAACAAATACGCTTCATATGGTGGTTATACTCATTGTGCTTTTTAAAATAGAAGCCGGCCTTGCGATCCCAGCCGTTCTGACGGTCCCGTTCTTCGGTTTGAGCATCGCGATGTTCGGCCCCCCGCTAAGGCGCAGTGGGAGCCGCGTGCAGGAGAAGCTGGCAGAAGCATCCGAAGGCCTGCAGGAGGCTGTATCAGGCATCAGAGAGGTGAAAAGCTTCACGCAAGAGCGCCGTCAGCTCCGAAATCTACTTTCGCTTTTCCTCTCTGTGGTGTCAGCAAGACTGCACCAAGCCACCCTAGGAGCGGTATCCGGCAGGGTTACCGACATAGTCGCCACCTGCGGAGTTGCTCTCGTCATATGGTGGGGCGGCCTCAGAGTAATATCCGGCGAGATGACGCCCGGAACACTTATCGCTTTCATTCAGTACATGGAGAGCTTATTTGGCCCCACAGCTTGGTTCGTTAACCTCAACGTAATGCTCCAAAGTGCTATTGCCGGAGCCAGCCGGGTGTTTTCTCTTCTAGATACTGAGCCTGAGGTGCGCGACAAACCGAATGCGGTGAAGCTGACAGCCGTCCAAGGAGACGTACAGTTCCACAACGTTTCCTTCTGCTACGGTGACGGCAAACTCGTCTTGAAGAACGTAAACCTCCACGCCCGCCCCGGCGAGATGATAGCATTAGTTGGTCATTCCGGTGCAGGGAAAACCACACTGGTCAGCCTTATCCCGCGCTTCTACGATCCGACCAGCGGTGCCGTAACCGTGGATGGACACAACCTAAAAGATGTAACCCAGGAATCACTCCGCCAGCACATCGCGGTGGTCTTCCAAGACACCTTCCTTTTCGCAACCACCATCCGAGAAAACATCCGCTTCGGGAGACCCGATGCTACAGACG
>JBMFPP010000104.1:0-7785 GCA_049969055.1 Armatimonadota bacterium
TAAGCACATCCAGATCGAACTGTTCCGCGGTTTTTAGCTGGGCTTCGGCCAAAATCTTGTAATCTTTGCAGTAATCCCCATAGCGGACCCCTGCCACCCTGGCCGCGAAGGTCATGCATATCGGAGTCACCGGCAGGGAATCTGTTGGCCTTCCGTTGAGGGAGTTGAAAAACCTTTCAAAGGAGTTCATGGCAGGCTTTTTGAACCGGCTTACAATCGGATATCGATAATTGCAGAGACTCCCACGCCCTGCACGCGGTGGAAGCCCTTCTTGGGGTCGTTAGTATCTATTGGGATGAGGATCTTTGCGCGCATCCTGGTTCCGATGTTCAAGCCGGCTTCGAACTGCCCAACGGCCTCCACCTTTTTGACAGCCCCTTCCGGGCCGGCAACCTGAGCGGCACCGATGTAACCGCCTTGGCCGATGCTGAGGATGGGAACAACTTTGGTGGTTTGCTCGCTTTCCCAGCCGCGGTTCATGGTTATGGTGTTAATAGCCTTGTTTATGGCTCCACCGGACTGCTTAACAATATATCCAATGCCGCCGACTTTAAGCAGATCGCCCAGATCAATGCCGTAGGTCTTGGTCGAGAATGCACCCGCTAGGGCCAAAATTCCTGCGGTCAAAGCGGCAACCGTCGTTTTCTTTAGTCGCTTCATCTGTATTCTACCTCGTAGATATTATATACACCATCCGAAACGCTCCAGGCAAGCCCGCGCTGGGAGCATATCTGGCTTACAATGCGGCCCGGCGTGGTGACCGGAATATTCACAGGCAGTGGACGCTGAGAGGACAGGTCCGAGGCGACTATTACGCCGGTTGCCAAAGCGGTTCTGGACAAAAGCTCGTCCATAGACAGATTGCCGGATATGAAGGTTGTAGCTTCCGGCCGCTCTGAATCGGTTACCGGAACAAACACGCGGCAACCATAGCCGGGGTAGTCGGCGGCTTCAAGGCGGATCAAGATCCTGTACACCCCGGGCGCACGCGCCGAGATGCTGAACGGAACTGAGACCATATCTCCCGCCTTAAGCGAACCCTGCCAGATGATGCGGCCGCCGTAAGGAACAGAGATCCCGCGGGTGGAGCTGAGCAGGCCCTCCGGCCGCAGAACAACTATGCGTGCGTCTCTCAGCTCTTCCTTGGGCTGAATTTCCAGAACGAGGGTAGCCTCTTCCCCAACTGCCAGCGGGGATTTGCTGCGGCTGGAAACCACAAGGTCTGGCCTGCCGGTGAAAAGATCGGCCGCTGGTTTTGCCGCAAATCCGCGCGGAAGCGGCCAATCGTAGCCGAGCTTAATTGCAGATTTATCGAATGCGGATTTGGGCAGTAAGAGCGCAGCAGCCGTGAAAACCACCAAGGCGACCGCTGTTGCCGCAACACGAACGCGCTGGACCGGTCTGCCCAAAAGCGTCTTCCACCAAGGAACTGCCGCCTGCTCCTGCGCTTCTATGCGCGCCCAAACTTTGGCGCGGAAGTCAGCAGGAGGGTCCACCGGTTCCAGCTGTTGGAGGAGGCTCAGGCACTCTCGCAGAGATGCTAATTCACGGGCACAGGAAGGGCACTCAGCAAAGTGGCTTTCAAGCGCAACCTGCATAGGAGGGCTTACAGTGCCCTCAATGTAATCTGACAGGCGATCTAAAGCTTGTTGACATCGCATCGGATATTACCTCGGTTCCCGGTTTTATCTGACGCGGTTAAGCACCGAAAAGTTCCCGCTGAGCAAGCAGTTTATCCCTAAGCGCTCGGCGCGCTCGGTTCAATCTGGACTTAACTGTGCCAACGGGCATGTTGAGCATTTTTGCGATCTCCTCGTACGGCAGCTCTTGAATATGGTAAAGCACGATCATAACGCGCTGGAACTCTGGAAGCGCGTTTATGGCGGCCTGAAGCAGTTCACTGCGCTCGATCTTCTCAGCAATCTCCTGAGGCCCCGGCGAAGAGTCTTCCAGTTGTCTTTTAAGGGGACCATCCGGCGTTTCAAGGCAGGATTCCAGAGAGTTTTGTGGGTACGCAATGCGCCGCTTACGCTCGTCCAGATACACGTTTGTGGTTATGCGGAAGAGCCAGGTTGAAAGCGCAGAATCACCGCGGAATTTGCGGATCGCGTTGTACGCGCGCACAAAAGTCTCGCTGGCTATATCTTCGGCATCGTCGCGGTTGCCGGTAAGACGGTAAGCCATGTTGTACACCTGCTTTTCGTAGCGTTTAACAAGCTCGTTAAACGCCTCCTTATCCCCTCGTTTGCATCGCTCGAGGAGCCGCTTTTCATCTTGCCGCATCTATGCCTCAGAGACGAAGCGCGCCGAAAAGGCGCAGTTTTCCACCGCCGGCGGTGGGCCACTCTGTTTAAATCGAGTTGCGCCGGTGTGTTTCTGCCTAATCCTTCTCTTTTGCCGCACCCGGCTCCTCCAAAAGCCGGTTTTGAAGGGTAAAAATCCCGATATCGGCTAACCGCACAGAAACATCCGCTAAGAATTTTAACTACTGTTCAACAAGCAGTTTTTCACTCCACACTGCCGGATGCCATCTCGTACCGGCCTTGAATACCTTTAACCACCCTGACCGCTCCCCTGCGTCTGTAGTAAGAGCCGAACATGGAAGCCAAACGCACAGCCTCATCCGGATGTTCATCGATTAGATTGCGGCGCTCGCGGGGGTCTTCCTCCAGATTGTACAGCTCATCAGGCTCTCCCGGCGGGCGAACGATGTAGCTCCATGTGGCATCACGGATGCACCTGTCGAATCCTTCATGGTACCCCGTGATGATTGCCTCCCGATGGCTGTCTGAATCGCCCTTGAGCACTGGGAGGAAACTACGGCCGTGCATTGCTTCGGTATTGTTATCCAAACCCATAAGCTCCAGCAGAGTAGGAGTGGCATCATGGAACAAGGCCAAGGCCTTTGTACGCCGCCCGCCTCCCTCGCCTCCCGGCAAACGTATCATAAAAGGCACCTTGAGCAGTTCGTTGTACAGACGGTCTGCACCCTTAAGGAACTTTCCGTGGTCTGCCAATGGGTGTCCGTGATCGGCAAGAAGCAGGATAACTGAATCCTCGTAGTATCCAAGCTCCTCCAGAGTTCGGAAAAGGTGTCCCAAGCAATGATCTACAAAAGCCGCTTCTCCGGCGTAGAGACCGCGGATGTAGCGAACCTGCTCCGGTGTGGCCCATGCGTCCACCGGTCCCCCCATGGGCATGATCAACCGAGGCCCGCGGTAGGAAGGGTCTGTGTAAGTATCAAAGCGGACGGGTGGGTCCCAAGGTTCATGAGGGTCGAAGCTGTCCACCCAGAGAAAGATTTTTCGATGCACCCGATTCTTCTTCAACCAATCTGCTGCTTCAGATACTACCTGAGCAGGGAACCAATCTTCTTCCCGGGTGAAATCATCTGTATTGGCGAGGAACTGGTGCACCCGATTGCGCCAGGTTTCATCGTAATGCTCGTTAACGTAATCATCCACACTTCTTTTTGAAGGGGATGAGACCCAAGGGTCGTACTCCTGGCCCCGAATCCATCGGTAGCAGTGGAAGCCGCGGTGGTAGTTCATTCCGGGGGCGCGGTAATGGTAAGTGTCGGAGATCAAGCCGCAGATGTAGCCCTCTTCACGCAGTATCTCAGTGAGGGTGATGTCGTGAGGCGAAAGGGGTTGCCAGGGATGGAAGGGCAGGGTGCGCTGGCCGGTCATCAACTGCCGACGCATAGGGATTGTTGGCATGGCCTCGGGGTAGGCGTTTTCGAAGACGATGCAATCTCGGGCAAACCGATCTAGATTTGGTGTTTGGCATGGTGGAACATCTTCGAAGGGCCCGAAGCCGCCGTGATAAAAGCTTATGTGGTCTTGGCGAAAGCTGTCGAGAACGATCACGATGAGGTTCATAAGCCTTTCTCCTAGTTTGTGCTTCTGCTTTTTTCTTCGCGCTTTCGGGAGGCGACTCCCGCTTCGAGGAAAAAGCGCTTGGTGTGTGGTGAGCGGGGTTGTCAGTGGAAGATTCGTGCTTGTTTGAAACGGCAACGGTTAGCACTGACGGCTGCAAACACTCGAGGTTCGGTGGAGAAAGCACGGGGAGGCATATTTTTGAGAAAGCCAACCCAACAAAAATGGTGAGCCGTGTGCGATTCGAACGCACGACCCTCTCCTTAAAAGGGAGATGCTCTACCCCTGAGCTAACGGCCCACGCATCAAATTAAAACCCCGCCCTACGCATACACTAGGTTACGAAGCTTCGGGCGCGGCTTCGTCACAGGTATTAAGTCCGACAGAATGATGATAGCAGGAAATACTCCTTCAGTCAAGGTACGTCCGTTTTGTGCGCATACCGGCCGCTCCAGGTATCAGCTGTGGTCCATCATGTTTGTTTCAGAAGGCGCTTCACCGCCTCCCAAATCCCATCCACTGCTTGTGCCGCCGGCCCGCGCGAGTGCACCACCAAAGGCCTACCGCGTCGGATGCTCTCTGTTACATCTTGGTCATACGGAATTTCCCCAAGAACCGGTGCAGAGATACTCTCACAAAAAGACCTAATCCTCCCAGCAACCGGCGAATTCAAGTCGGCCTTGTTGATGACCACTGCCGCCGGCACCCGGAAATGTCGGCACACACCGATTACCCTTTCCAAGTCGTGCAAACCAGACGCTGTTGGCTCGGTGACTATAACTGCAAGGCTTGCACCTCCCACTGCCGCAATTACTGGGCATCCTATGCCGGGAGGCCCGTCGGTTATCAAAAGCTCCAAACCAGCCTCCCGGCAAACTGATCTGGCTTTGCCCCTAACTAAACTCACAAGCTTTCCAGAGCTCCCCTTCCCCGGTCTCAGTTTGGCATACACCATCGGTCCCACAAAGGTTCGGCCGACAAACCACTCCCCGGCAAGGACTTCCTGCATCTTAATTGCACCGTTGGGGCATACAAGGGCACAGGCGCCGCATCCTTCGCAATTAAGCAGACTGATCCGAAGCTCTTCATCTATCGCGTCGAATCGGCAGGCATTTCTGCATAAGCCGCACCAACTGCACAGCTCCTCGCTCCGAACGGCTGTGTAGCCGGAAAAGAACTCTCCGCGCTCCACTTCCTCAGGGTGCAAAAGCAGGTGGAGGTCTGGGGCATCTACGTCCGCATCGGCGACCGCACAGCAGCCGGCCAGAACCGCAAATCCAGCGGCGGTTGTTGTTTTTCCCGTACCGCCCTTGCCGCTTAAGATAACGATCTCCCTCACTTTTGTACTCGCCGGTAAGTTTTTTCAGCGCCTAAACCGAGCCCAGCAAGCTCGGAAGGAGCCCTTGTCGTTAGAATCAACTTCTCACGGCCCGAAAAATTAAGACGGCTTGCCATCGGTGGTTCGTACAACAGTATTCAACAGAGCTTCGAACGCATGCTTCCAATCTTCGAATTCAAGCGATGGGTGTTTACCTCTGGAGTACGCCTCGGCCGCGCGCCGATCAATGGGAAATTCCGCCGCAATCCGCAGTCCCCGAGCCGAGCAAAACTCCTTCAGGCTTTCATTCCTTCCGTCGGACCTATTCACCACGACAACTGCCGGCATCTCCAATTCCCCCAGCGTGTCTGCCGCCATTCTAAGATCGTGGAGACCGAACGGCGTCGGCTCGGTAACCAAGATGCATAGGTCACTGCCTTTCACAGCTTCAACCATTGTGCAGGAAGTGCCTGGGGGGCAATCGATGAATGTCAGTCCGTTTGGAGGAGCCAAGCTCTTTGCGGCTTTGATTACGGGAACAGCCAGTGCTTCACCTATACTCAACCGCCCTGTAACCAACACCAGCTCCCCATCGCTGTCCACCTCCACTACGCCCACCTTCCGCTTTGCCTCCTTAACAGCGCCTGCTGGGCACGCAGAAATGCATGCGCCGCACCCGTGGCAGAGCCTCTCGAATAGAATGATTTTGCGCCCAGCAACGGCCAAAGCGTTAAACATGCAGACACGCGCACAGACGCCGCAGAAGGTGCACTTCGCTTCGTCCACCCAAGGCACCGGCACGAAAACCTCGGAGATCTGGGGGAATCCTTCGCGCAGAAAGATGTGGCAGTTTGGGGACTCCACATCACAGTCAATCAGCACGGCCGACTTCGCCGCGAGTGCAAGCCCCACTGCCACTGTGGTCTTTCCTGTGCCCCCTTTCCCGCTTGCGATGCTTATCTTCATCTTTCACAGCGAATAGCGGCCGGGACCGCATGAGCGACGGTTCGCCCGGCCGCGTAGGTTACCATCGACGATTACCAACATCCGCGTCCGCGGCCTTTCCCCCTGCCGCCTCCGCGGCCCATGCCGCGTCCAAAGCCCATACCTTGCCCCATCCCGGAGAAGCCGGAGGCGGGGCTCTGAGGTGCCATCCCTGCATGGGCCGAGGCCGTAGGAGCAGAAGTCTCGGACAATCGGCCGCCAAGAAAAGCCTCGACGGCATCCTTTACGCTTCCACCCGCGAAGGGCAGTACCTGCACTCCGGCGGCAGACAACACTTGGAACGCGTTTGGTCCCACCTGGCCGGCCACCACTGCATTGACGCCCTTGGAAAGCAGCAGCTGGGCCGCTTGAACTCCGGCTCCTCCTGCCGCACCAGCCGCGGGATTTGGTACAGCTTCAAAATTCATCGTATCGGTGTCCACTATAACAAACCACGGACACCTCCCGAAGCGCAGGTCAACAGGGGAATCCAGGCCGCTTCCGCTGGAGGCAACTGCGAGTTTCATTGGTTTGCCTTTCTCTCAGAAGATTCTTGCTCGAGCTGGCGAATGCGCTCTTCGATGAGTGTTAACTGCTGACGCAGTGCTTCGGCTTGAGCCCGAAGTGCATCAATCCCCCAGGGCGCCGCCTGTTGAGCAAAAGGCAGGCCCGCGCCAACCGGCCACCTGCCGGTGAGCAGATATTGCGCACACGGTCCAAGCCCCGTCGGACTGCGGCCGATCCAACCAGGGCTGAAGCCGAAGCGCATCCAGCCCGGCTGACCGGTTAAGTAATACATGTGCCTCCACCTCATGGTTCTGTACCTCCTTGCCGGTTTTTGGGTCCGGCTCCCAATTCAAGAAGTTCAGTTAATCCCTGCTGGTTTGTTAAAACTTCTGATTGCTGACTCAGCTGGTGTGACCGTGATCAGTTCTGCCGCACGTATTGTCACCACCGGACAGCTTGCCGCTTAGCCAAGCTTGCACCGCCTCCTCCACCGTTCCGGTTATCCCAACGACGGCGGATATTCCATATGCCGCAAAGTTTTGCTGAGCTCTTGGCCCCATTCCTCCTGCCACCACGCATGTTACGCCCAACTCGGCCAGGTATCGGGGAAGCTTGCCTGGCTCGTGCCCTGGATTGTTGATTGTTGTGCGATTAAGCACCTTACCGCCTTCAGCTTCAACCAACACATACTGGCTGCAGTGTCCGAAATGCGCGGATACCGCGTTTCCATCTGCCGCTACCGCCAGCTTTTCCATAACTCACCTCCGCTTCCGATACAGTGCTCTACCAGAAAACTGCTTCTAACTGCAACTTACAAATTGGCAGGCATTGAAATCCTGCGAAACCGCAGCACACAGCACTTCATCAGAGAGCTTGCGATCTTCAGTGAGAACAGCCCCAGCATTTGCCGTCAAATCTTCTGCCGGTTGGTTGGCTCCTGGTAGTCTCGGCAGACGGCCGGGCAGTCCGACGCTGACCTGCAAGCTTCTGCAGAAAGTTTGCAAGTTGCTCCAGGCCGCGGCCCGCTCCCATAGATGCTTCCGTCTCAACGGTTTTACACTCTGCCCCCGACGGCCCGCCGCGGCGGCAGCACTTCCA
>JBMFPP010000105.1:0-7777 GCA_049969055.1 Armatimonadota bacterium
CTCCCCGCGCGATATGCACTCTTGTATTTCGTGAATCAGGTCGTCGATCTGGCCTTTGGTGGGCTTCACCACAACTTCCGGATCAACCAGGCCTGTTGGCCGAATGATCTGCTCCACCACCTGGGAGCTGACGCGAAGCTCGTAGGGGCCGGGGGTGGCCGAAACAAAGATGCATTGGTTGATGCGGCTTTCGAATTCATCGAAGCGGAGGGGCCGGTTATCTTTGCACGACGGCAGGCGGAAGCCAAAGTCAACCAGAGTTTGCTTACGCGACATGTCGCCTGCGTACATGCCGTGGAGCTGGGGCACCGTTTGGTGAGACTCATCTATGATAAGCAGGAAGTCCTCGGGGAAGTAATCCAAGAGCGTGGCCGGAGGGGTTCCAGGAGCGCGTCCGTCCAGGTGTCTGGAATAGTTCTCTATGCCGGAGCAGTAACCTATTTCGCGGATCATCTCCATATCGTAGCGGGTGCGCTGCTCCAAGCGCTGAGCTTCCAGAAGTTTGCCCTGCTTGCGGAACCACTCCAACCGCTCCTGAAGCTCCTCTTCAATGCTTTTGAGGGCGCGCTCTATCGTTTCCCAGGAGGCTATGAAGTGGGTGGCCGGAAAGATGGTTACTCTGTCGCGTTCTTCCAGAATCTCACCGGTAAGCGGATCAACGCGCGTTATGCGGTCCACCTCGTCGCCGAAGAATTCGATGCGCGTTATAACCTCTTCGTCAACCGGCTGGATCTCAATAGTGTCTCCGCGAACACGGAAAGTGCCGCGCGAAAGAGTCACATCGTTGCGAACGAACTGCATATCCACCAGCGTTCGCAGGCACTCATCGCGGTCGCGCGTTTCGCCCCGCCGCAGAGACAAATTGGAGCGCTTGTACTCCTCTGGAGAGCCGAGGCCGTATATGCACGAAACGGAAGCCACCACTATCACATCGCGCCGCTCCAGCACAGCCTGGGTGGCAGAATGGCGCAGGCGGTCTATTTCATCATTTATGGAAGCATCTTTCTCGATGTAGGTGTCAGTCTGGGGAATGTAGGCTTCCGGTTGATAGTAATCGTAATAAGAAACGAAGTACTCAACAGCGTTGTGTGGAAAGAACTCGCGGAACTCGGAACACAGTTGAGCGGCAAGCGTCTTGTTGTGCGCAATTACGAGCGTTGGGCGCTGTACCTCTTGGATTACGTGCGCAATGGTGAAGGTTTTTCCAGAGCCGGTGACGCCCAGAAGCGTTTGAAACCTGTCGCCGCGGCGGATACCTTCAACAAGTTTAGCGATGGCCTGAGGTTGATCGCCACGAGGGCGGTAGTCGGAAACCAAGCGAAAGCCGCTCATAGGCCCTCCTTCTTTGGAGATTATAGCACGTTTGGGCGCAGAATACCCTTAAGGTGGTGGTCATAATAAGAAGTTTGCGCCGGCCCTCGCCTCTGGTCCCTCTTCCAGCACTATCCCTCACCCCTGGCCCCTTTTTCCAGCACCACCCCTCGCCTCTGACCCCTTTTTCCAGCACCATCCCTCACCCCTGGCCCCTCTCCCAGTTTCGGGAGAGGGGAAAAGGGGTGAGGTTTCCCATCGAAGATAAGAGAAGGGCTAGGAATGCGGGCAAGTGCTTGGAGAAAGACCAGAAACGTGTCAGGAAGCACCTTCACTCCGCGGAAGCATCTGAACAGGGCGGTATAACGCGGCGTGCAAGAAGAACCAAATCCTCGTTGAATTCGGGAAGCTCAAGAGGAAGGCGGCCGTCGCTGTAACCGCTGGCCGTGCCGACAACATCCCCTGCCGCCGGGTTGTAAAACTTTATCTGATAGTTTCCGGGATCAGCACGGAGCACAACCTTGTGGCCGGAACCTGAGCCAAGGCAGTAAACCACCATTTCCGTTGGCGAAGCAGCGCAGTAAGCCCGGCAGGTCGCTTGCGCAACAACTTCATGGGCGGGTGCAAGCGCCCACCAGCTGACCTCATCGGCAAATCGGGCCAGGTTAAGAATCCAATCAAGCGTAGGAGTCTCACCGAACGTCTGCCACGGCACCCGTGAAGGCGCCGCACCACACACAAAGCAAACCCAAAACCAGAAGCGCTCTTGGGCATAGAAAGATGGATCATCAGGGTCACCGCAGGGGTTATCAGCGCCGACCCAGCGCGACTCATCCACAAAAATGGGCTTTTCTGCGGACCACAAAGAAGACAAAACCTCAGCACCTACCTCGGGAAGCATATCAAGGTGGCACTGAACTCCGTCGGGTTGCGCCGTCGGCTCCGCCTCTTCAAGCAGGTCCGATACTGCTGGCGAAAACATCGGCGCCGAGATGAGGTGGGGATAGGGCGCTTTAGACCTCAAGAAGGCGGTACAGCGCTCAATCCACCTGCTTGCACCGCAGGGGGCACCGGCAACGCTGTAGTAAACGTTCCAAAAAGATGCCGTTCTGGCAAGCAGATATCGAAGGTAAAGCTCTTCATGCTGAATATTCAGTGACAGCCCCTCTTCAGACATCCAAATCTGAGAAGGGTCGAATACCACTAATTCTGCCACAATATCGCGCTGGGCGGCCGCCGCCAGGATTCGGTCCAAACGGTCCCAAAAAGAAATATCAAAGCGCGAAAACAGTGCAGAGCCGGTGGCGGGGTCCAACTGCCACGGGGTGTAGAAGGCCTGGATCGGTACGCCTGCGGGAATGGGCGGCAGCCAGATGCGGAGTTTATTCGCGCGGTGTTCCACAAGAAGATCGAGATAGCTCAACCACGCTTGAAGCGCGGCGGCGGCATCCACAGACGGGTCTCCACTGTGCGGCAGGTTGGGCGGCTCCAAAGGTTCGGTGCCACTGCCGAGCGGAAGGAACCACTCGCCGTTGTCGAAGCGGAGGCGCTGAGGGTGCTCGGGGTCTAAACGCAAAAGGCCCTTGGCAGGCGCATCAAAGCAGATGAGCACGCCAGAATCGGTAGCATTCGGAAGCCGTACGTTCCACTGCCATTCACCCGGCTCATTGGGGGCAAAGCGAATCTTCCAAATATCCTCTCCGGCATAAAAGCCTTCAACCTGGATTGTCCTCCCGGAAGGCGATGCAAACCGCGCTTCCAAAGAAACATCCTCAAATGGGTTGCCGGAGCATTCCAGCCGGTAGAAAAGCTCCACTCTCTGCCACTTCTCTGCAGATATATCCGGCATTTGTGCGCCACCGCCTTGGCTGGCCTAAGCCAAATCTCTGCGCAGTCCTCCCCAGAAGCGGCTTCGCCAAAGAACTATCTTTTCCTGCAGAACTGTAAAGAACGGGAGGCCCGCTAACTGCTAACGGTGCGGTGCACAGGCAGGCATGCAGGGCTTTGTTTGCACTGAAGCCTTCCCCAACCTGCTTGCCGGCACGCAACTAAAGCAAGAACAGCTTCGTCTAACTGTTTTGGAATAAGGAAGGCTATGCAGTACCGCACTTTGCCTGTGCGTCGGAACGACGAGTCCGGCGCAGCTCTTGTAATAACCATATTCGTACTGGCGGTCCTCGTTGCACTGGTAGTGTCGATCAGCCAATCAGCCCGTGTTGAACTGAGGGCATCCCACAACTTTGCGGCACAGGTGCAGTGCCGGGCGCTTGCCGACGCCGGCGTTCACCTGGCCGCCGTAACCGTGCAGAACGACTCCACACCTTACGTGGACACACTGGACGACGAATGGGCCACCCTGGGTGAAAACGGCGCCGCCGAATACGAACTCGGCAACGGCACCTACCGCGTTCAGGTGGTGGATGCCTGCTCACTGTTGGATGTAAACTATGCCACGCGCGACGAACTGCTTAACCTCCCAGGCATGACCGAGGAGATCGCGGATGCGATAATAGATTGGCGAGACGCGGATGACGAACCTTCCGAAGCCGGAACCGAAAGCGATGTGTATGAGAACTATCCGGTCCCATACAGGGCGAAAAACGGCCCCTTCGAAAGCTTGGACGAACTGCTTTTGGTTGCCGGCGTAACTCCGCGCTTGCTGTACGGCGACTCCAACGGCAAGGCTTTAGAACCAACCCAGAATACCGAAAAACCTTGGTGCGAGCTTCTAACTGTGCGCTCGTCCAGCCCGAACGTTACCGCGGAAGGAGAAAACCGTCTTAACTTGAATCAAGCAACTGTGCAACAGTTGATGCAGCTTCCGGTTGGCCTTACGCAGCAACAGGCTCAGGCTATTGTAATCCGCAGACAGCAAACCCAGTTTTCCTCTCTGGGAACGCTCTTCACAGTAGCCGGACTGCCGCAGGAAACAGCCGCCTCACTCATCGACTATGTTACGGTGGAAAGCGGCAGCCAAGTGAACAACAAAATCAACATCAACACAGCAACCGAAGACGTACTCACCCTGCTTCCCGATATTACCCCCGACATTGCCGCCGCCATCGTTGCAAACCGACCGTATCAATCCGTTGGAGAACTGCTTCTGAACGGGGTCGTCGAAGCCGATCTTTTCCAGAGGATAGTGGACAGGTTGACTACCAAATCATCTTCATTTATTGTAAAAAGCATGGGGAGGTTGAACCCAGGAGGAGTTTACGTAGCCGAGATCGCCACCCTGCAGAGAAGCGGCGGACGCGTGCAGATTTTGAACCGCAAAGAGGTAAAGCGGTGGCCTGGATGGGCATCCTGGGGGTGGGACGCGCCTTCCGGAGAGCCAACAACCCCGCCGGCCACCTCAGCACCTGTATCTTGGTTTTTCCGCGCTCCAGGCCCTAGCAGGAGGGGAGTTCGGGTATGAGGCGGCGCGTTGCTTGGGGATTGGATTTGGGTTCCACTTCCGTGAAGCTGGTTCGCGCAGAGGAAACCCCCTCCGGAATCTCTTTTAAATGCTTCGGCCCGGTATCGGCACCGAACTTGGGAGCCACCCCTTTGGACGAGGAAGCTCTCCGCACCGCCGTCTCAAGAATCCTCGGAGATGCTGGTGCCTCGCGGGCGCGCATATTCTGCAGTATCCCCCGACACCGAGCTACCATCAAGTTCCCAGAATTCCCCAACGCCGGCCATGAGCAGCTTTCCAAGATGGTGCGCTTTGAAGCCCAGCGCTACGTCCCTTTTTCACTCGAAGAAGTGGTGTTGGATTTTCAGGAACTGCGCACCATTCCTGCCAAAGAAGCCGCATCCAAAACGCAAAGCACAGCGGTAGGAACGGCTTCAGCCGCGAATGAAGAATCCGCCGAACTTGTAGAGCTCTTGCTGGCCGCCGTTCGCAAAGATATGGTGCTCGCGTACCGTAGAGCGCTTGCTTCTGCCGGCGCGCGTGTCGATACCCTATCGCTCGGATCGCTGGGCACTTGGGACTTGTATCGACACCTGATGGGTTTGGAAACACCGGACCTGCCCGTCAGTAGCGAACTGGAAGGCGAAGTTGTTATGCTTTTGGATATAGGTGGGCAGTCCACCGCCATGAGCGTGATAGCCGGCGGGGTGCTCATCTTCAGCCGCTCAACAGCTGTAGGCAGTGAAAGCCTTACCTCGGCGTTCGAACAGGACTTCAACCTGAACCGCGGTGAGGCCGAGATGCTCAAACGCGAAAGCGGCTTGAGGGTCTTGGAGGAAAACCCAGAGTCGTGCCCCTCTGTGGAGTCTTGGGTTCTCTCACTGCTTTCGGAGATCCGTCGATCGGCCGCCGCATTCACCAGCGAACACAGACATCGGGCGGTTGACCGCATATACCTCTGTGGAGGGGGAGCAAAACTTCCCGGCCTAACCGACTACCTGGCGGCTAACCTTGAGATGAAAGTTTCCCTCCTTCCCGCCGGAACACTGCTTCCAGACCTGCAGTTTGCAGAGGCGGCAGGCCAAGCGCTGAGAGGACTGGGGCGCGGCGCCAGCAAGCTCGACCTTGTTCCGGAGGAGATCGAACGAGAAAAAGCGGCAGCGCGCGTTAAAGCGCGCATCCAAGCGGCAGTGGCGGCCGTTCTCGCGCTGATGGCACTCATAGCTTACTTCGGCTCTGGGGTCATCGCCGAGCATCAAAAAGAACAGAAAGCCCTGCGCGAGCTAAACCGTCGTGCCGAGGCTGTGGTGCAACAGGCCAACCGCCTGCAGGCGCGGCGCCTGTTTTTAGCAAACCAGCTTTCGGCACTTCAAGAAGCGCTGTATCCACAGTACCCAATCCTCGATGTGATTCGG
Organism: Armatimonadota bacterium; assembly: GCA_049969055.1. GTDB lineage: Bacteria > Armatimonadota > DTGP01 > DTGP01 > JBMFPP01 > JBMFPP01. The sequence continues at coordinate 6,124 of JBMFPP010000105.1, forward strand.
GAGATCAGCGACCGCGCGCCGCAGGGAGTGTGGCTCACGGGTATAACTTTCGAAAAGGGAAAACCGCTAACCGTGCGTGGAGCCGCCTTGTCACACACTCTGGCCGCAACCTATGCGGACGAACTGAAGCGCTCTCCCTGCTTCGTTGAGGTTAACGCGGGCTATTCCAACGAGGTTACCATCGGAGATAAAAAGATTGTGCAGTTCAGCATAACCGGCGTGGTTAAGGGAAACGAACCGAAAGTGCGCCGCGCTAGCACAACAAGAACAACCGCAACAAGAGCTGTCACAAGATGAGAAGCCTAACCCTAAGAGAAAAGATACTAATAGCGCTGGCGGCGGTGGTAGCCTTGGTTATCGGCTTGCCGTCCCTGCTTAGCAGTGGAACACTGCAGGTTACCGGCAACAGTGAACAGAAGCGCGCCGCCATCATACAGCGCCAGAAGAAGGCTGAAAAGGCCATAGAGTACGCGCAGGCGGCTATCGCCGAGCAGGAACCGAAGGTTCGAGAGCTTGGATGGGAGCAGTCTGCAGATGAGCTGGTTCCCATCTTGGTGCAGAACCTGGAAAGGATCGCGAGAACCAGCGGGGTGGCCCTAACAAGCTACCGGCCGCTGAAGCCAAAATCACTGGAAACCCTTACAGAAGTTCCATTGGAGATGAGCTTAACCGCGCCGTTTCCCGCAGTTGTGAAGTTCCTTTACTACCTTCAACAGCCTTCGATGAAAGTGTCAATCGACACGGTAAGGATCTCCTCGGCAAACGCCGAGAGCGATACCGTGGACGTAAATATAAGAATAACTGCCTATTCTCTGAAGACGAAAGAGACTTCTGCGCGTCAGGTTTTGGCGACAAGCGCCAGAAGCTGACGGCTCCAACAGCCTGCCGCGCGCCCGGCCTACCCCTCCACCAACTGTCTGCCCAATTCGCAAAGCTCCTGCACCATCTGCTCAACCACCCGGCGGCCAAGCTCCGCCGAGGCGTGTGCACGTGGGTCCTCGCCGAACACCCCCTCCAGCGGCTGGCCGGGGTCCGAAGGCAGTTGTGAAAGATCGACCAGCTCCGGCCGCAGTGCCATAAGTAGGGACGTTTCCCATTTGGCGGCGTGGTCTCCAGTATGGCCAACTGAACGCGCTAGATCCCGATCGGTTGTACCAACCGCTTTCATGCTGTGCGAAGTGTTAAAATCCGCCGCCGCTTTCCGAACCAAATCCACCTGCTGTTGGGGATAGTGGCCGGTGATGACAACAGCACCTTTAAAACCCATGCGGTCGAGGTTCTCCAATTGAGCTGTTAGCACTCTGTACAGCAGATCCGGCTCAACGCAGAAAATACCCCGGCCGCCCAGCTTATACCTAGAGCCCCATCCGGTCATATCCGGTATGCCCAAGTATATACACGGAAGCACTATGCCGCCGCCCCGGGAGGCCGCCAATTTGCACAGCTCCTCCACTTTGACTCCATCGTTCCCAAGGCACAGATGCTCTCCATGCCACTCAAGCGACCCAACCGGCACATAGGCCAGCGGCATCTTGCTGAAACGCTCTTCAAACTGATACGGCAGAAGGTTTTTATATTCAACCTGTTCCATTTCCGCCTCCTCTCCTCATGAGTTTTTGGGATGCAATCCCTCAAACAATTCTTCGTTCTCCAG